>CAIRMK010000271.1 GCA_903879645.1 uncultured Bacteroidota bacterium | reverse complement strand
GGAAGTCATGCAGATATCAAACGCGCTTTGCGTATTCGTAAGATATTTGGAGGAGGTATGCGTCAATCGGGCTATTTGGCAGCGGCTGGGATGTATGCGTTGCAGCACAATATGTTGCGATTGGAAGACGACCACCGACGCGCTAAAGAACTTGGCGAATTGCTAAGCACTTTCAATTGGGTGGAAAAAGTAGAACCTGTAGAAACCAATATCTTAATATTTTCGGTACGCCCTTCGCTAGAAGACAAATGGGTGATTGAAAAACTAAAACAAAAAAACATTCATATTAGCTCCATGGGGCACGGCAAACTTCGTATTGTGACGCATTTAGATTATAAAGAAGTAATGCACAGTTATGTGTTGGAAGCGTTAGGGAAAATGCAGTTTTAAAGGGGTAAAAAAGCCACTTATTTCTCAATAGTACTTATACTTAATTGTTTATTATTAAAAATTTTTATTTTATGTATGGTTCGTGTTAGTGGTTCTGCTGTTCCATTATCACCTTCAGTAAAGCCCGATTCTTTTAATATAATTTGATTTGCTTTTAGTGTATAGTTCATGTCGTAATATTCGGAGTCGGATAAAAGCGTATAAGAAACGATTAGTACCTTTCCTTGTTTTGTTTTTTTATTACGTAGCAGTAGTAACTTATATTCTAATTCGCTGATTCCATTAAAACACATACAAGAATTCTTCTGAATGTCATGACAGTTTAGTTGTATCAGATATACTTCATATCCTCCAATATCTTTTAATCGGCGATGGTAGTTTTTTAAAAGTTTTGGTAGACTATCTTGACAAAAAGAATTTGGATATATTCGTTCTAATGCTGTTGGAATAACTACATACTTTAGGTCTTTTACTTTGGGTAAAAAAAGATTATTTACAATCTTTTTTTGGGCATGTATTTGCATCAAGCAAGCAAATATGAAAAACAGTAGGACTTTTATTTTTAATTTTTTCATTAAATGCTATTTGAATTATCCCATTTACGACTTCAAAACAAATTTAACAAAAAAAGCTACATCAATTAGATGTAACTTTTGTTTTATTTAGCAACTGCAACGCGAAAGGATTCGCGCGGTAGCGGGGGCTACCAAATGCATTGGCTATAGTCCTTCAATTATTTTTTGTTCTTCTGGTGTTATGTTGTAAAGTTTGTAAACTAATTCGTCAATTTTCTTTTCTTGTTCGCTGCTGTCTTTGCCTTGGTGTTTGAGTGAAATAATTTTTTCAACTAGTGTATTTACTTCTAATTTTTGAAGTGATGATAAGGCAGGCAATGGAAAAGTTTTAATATCATCTACAAGAATTTTCGGGAAGGCTCCTTTTGTAGCTTTTGGAGAAGAATTGAAATGATAAAAGGTAGCAAGTTTTGAATTAAATATTGCCCACAATATTTTTAAATCAATTTTATTCGTCTTAGGAATAATTGAAATAATTTGAGGATCATTAACCAACTCTTCAGTTACCAAGCAAGCAATTATAGTTGGATTTGTGATTTCTCTTATTAATATTCGCTGTTGATTGAAATATTTTAAATCAACATATCCGGCCAAATGTTTGCCATACCAAATATAACTTTCCGGTTTTGTATAACCATATTTGTTAATATTTTCTCCCCAAATTTCTTGCTTGTAGTCCTTATTTATTTTATTAGAACTATGCCATTCTCTATTATCAACGATTTCTTTTGCTTTTACTGTTCCATAAATTTTTATTAAATCACTTTGTCGATATGGTATATATCCTTGAGAGACATCAAAATCCGTTGATAAGCTCAAAACTGATTTTTTAATTTTTCCAATCAAACTCAAGGTGTCAGCATTCAATTTGAAAACTAAAGCCCAATTCTTATTGTTTGCTAGTAAAAAATCTTTGGTAGTGCTATTTAACTTTCTGTCTTTCAATTCTTCGAAGGAAGTAACGTTTGCTGTTGGTCTATAGTAAACGATATCGTCTGATAGTTTATTTATGAATTGAGTTATTATGCATCTAACAGTCGCAGAACCCTCGAAAACATTAAAATCTGTGCAATCTAAAATTTCTTGAATTTGCCAACTTTGGAAAAGACTTTCTCTATACTTTTTTGCAAATACATTAAATAAAATTGTATTTGGAATAATATAGGTTTTAATACCATTAGGTTTCAAAAGCGTTTTTGCGAGATTGATAAAAAAATAGTAAATCTCAAAATCTGGAACTTGCGAAAATCTACTTACTATAACCTCCCTAAGTTTATCTTTTAAAGAAACACCATAGGGGGGATTCCCAATGATTAAATCAAAGCCCTCGAATTCTCCGGCATTGTTTAAAACTTCCGGAAATTCAAACCTCCATTCAAAGGCATTTTTATAAACGACATTGTTTTTAATCTCATTTAAAATCGCATCATACTTCAACATTTTTTCTGAAGCTAATTTTACGTTTTCATTATATTTCTTTTTTTCTTTAGCTGTCATTTCAAAGAAGCTAAATTGAAACGAAAGCTTTTCGAAATCTCCTTTTGCTTTATACCAATTCTGATATTCTTTTCCCGTTTTGCTTATTTCGGTTTTAAAGTCGGCTTTGATGCTTTCAATTATTTTTTGCAACCCTTTTTTTACCTCACGGCTTTTTTCATTTTTGTAATCGTTTACAAAACTTCTATATTCTTTTATATCATATTTGATACTTTTTAATGCTTTGCTTAAGTCAGCATCTAACGCAAAACGGCTTAACAAACTATTTCCACATTTTATGTTAATGTCGATATTTGGTAACGTTTCCAGTTCGGTAAATTCGTCTTCTTTATAATAAGCATTTTTTAATAGTTCAATCCACAAGCGAAGCCTACAAATTAAAACAGATTTTGGGTTAATGTCTACACCAAACAAACAGTTTTCTATAATAGTTTGCTTTTCGTAGAAAAGCGTTTTTTGCAAACGCTGCACTTCT
>CAIRMK010000270.1 GCA_903879645.1 uncultured Bacteroidota bacterium | reverse complement strand
TATTTATATAAAGCAGGTCAAACTGCTTTAGAGATGGGAAATAAAGCAACAGCTTTAAAATATTTCACTGAAATTAAAGAAAAATACGAAGCAACTCCAGAAGCTCAAAACATTGATGCTTTAATTGGATTAGCACAATAATCAGTATTCAGTATTCAGTGTTCAGTTTTCAGTAACTGTGTCTACTGCGACTGCGACTGCAAACTAATAAAATGGCTACAGCTAATAAAAATTTATCCAATTACGATAAAAACACAATCCCAAACGCGAAAGACTTTCGGTTTGGGATTGTTGTTTCAGAATGGAATGACCATATTACAGAAGGACTTTATAAAGGAACACTTGAGGCTCTTTTAGATTGTGGTGCGCTACAAGAAAATATCATTCGTTGGAATGTACCAGGTAGTTTCGAATTAGTGTATGGTGCACAACGCATGATTGTTACCCAACAAGTAGATGTGGTAATTACTATAGGTTGTGTTATTAAAGGAGAAACCATGCATTTCGAACTTGTTTGTGAAGGCGTAACGCAAGGAATCAAAGATTTAAACGTTCAAACCGATGTGCCTGTTATCTTTTGTTTACTAACCGATAATAATGAACAACAATCTATTGATAGAAGTGGGGGAGTTCATGGAAATAAAGGTACAGAAGCCGCTATTGCTGCTATAAAAATGGCCGAATTAAGAAAAATATCAGAAAGTTAGTCAAGAACTTCATCGATGCTACATACAAAACCTATTCTAAACAGAATAGGTTTTTTTATAGAGTCATTTTTTGTAATACTTTTAATTCAAATTGTAATCGTTTACTATATTAATAGAATGATATATCTTACAAAAAATATAAAAAGATGCATTTTAACAGATAAAAAATACTATTTGACGAATTATTATTATATTTGTTTTACCTATTAATGATGTGAAAAAATAAAAATTGGCCCCAAGCCTATCATAGATTATGAAAACAAGTTTAACTTCGAAAGATTATTTTTTGGAAGGGAAAGTTAACTTTTATAAGAACATATTGAATCAGATACCTGATTTGATATTTCAAGTTACGATTTCCTCTGAGAATGATTTTTATTTTTCGTACTTTAATAAAAGTATGATTAACTTTTTTGAATTAGATAATGACGAATTAAAAGGAAAACCTATTAATGTAATTAGTAGTAGGCTTCATCCTGATGATAGAAAAGTCTTTTTCGAAACACTTTATGCTTCTAAGAATAAATTAGAGCCTTGGAGTTGTGAATTTCGTGTCGCTATAAATAGTCAGGGTTTACTTTGGTTCAAAGTCGATGCTAATGTCACACAAGATGTAAATAATAATGTTATTTTTTACTGTGTACTTACAGACATAACCGATATTAAAAACAGAGAGATTAAGGTAAAAGAATCACAGGAAAGATGCCAATTTGCTTTGGAAGCCTCCCAAAAAGGAATCTGGGATTATGATTTAAGAACAGGTAAAGTTTATTTTTCTAAAGAATCTCTGGATATCCTGCAACTTGATGAAGAAGATGGTATCTCTACCAATGAGCAATGGGATGCCAGAATTCATCCTGATGATTTGATAGATTATTTGAGTAATATACAATCCCATATCGATAATCAATCTCCCTACTTTGAAAATACCAAACGAGTATTAGCAAAAGATGGGGAATACAAATGGATTTTGAGTATCGGAAAAATTATTGAAAGAGATGAGAATGGTAATCCTCTGCGGATTATTGGAACCCATAATGATGTTTCTTTAAATAAATTAAAAGAAAAAGAATTACTAAATAATTTGGATATTATCATCGAACAAAATAATAGATTGTTGAATTTTGCTCATATCGTTTCTCACAACCTTAGATCGCATACGGGTAATTTTAAAATGCTATTAAATGTAATTGATGAGACTGAAGATGAAGTGAGCCGCGATGAATGTTTTGGTTATTTAAAAACGACTTCTAATGCGCTATCAGAAACAATAGATCACTTGAAAGAATTAGTTGATATTCACAGTACAATAATTCATAAAAGAGAGGATTTGAATTTGAATATATTTTTGAATCAAACCCTAGAGGTATTGAGCAAAGAGATAAAAGATAACAAGGTTAAAATTGTTAATAAAATTGGTGAAAAAGAAACTATAAAATTTAATCCGGCATATTTAGAAAGTTTATTTTTAAACTTTACAACTAATGCTATTAAATACTCACATCCAGACCGAACTCCTGAGATAAATTATTCATCTTCAAGAGAAAATGGAAAAGTGGTTCTGATGATTCAAGACAATGGTTTAGGAATAAACCTTGAAAAGCACGGAGAGAAACTTTTTGGAATGTATAAAACATTTCATAAAAACGATAATGCTAGAGGGATTGGTTTGTTTATTACCAAAAATCAAATTGAATCGATGGGAGGGACTATAGAAGTAGAGAGTAAAGTTAATGTTGGTACCACTTTTAAAATAAATTTTAATGAAGAACTTTAATAATGTTTTTGTGGTTGATGATGACTTAGTGTATCATTTTATTATAAAAAAGCTATTTTCAAAATGTAATGTTAATGCCAATACCAGTTATTTTTTTAACGGGTTAGAAGCTATAGATGATTTAAAAAATAAAGTTAAAACTGATAATGTTCCCGATTTAATTTTATTAGATATTAATATGCCCGTTTATGATGGGTGGCAATTTTTAGAAGAATTTAAAAAACTAAAAGAAAATTTGACCAAAGAAATTACGGTGTATTTAGTAAGTTCTTCCAATGATATTACCGACTTAAATAAATATAAGGAATATCAAGACGAAGTAAAGAAATATTACTACAAACCAATGACTCAAGAAGATTTTGAAACAATCTTTGTTCCAAATTAAATAAAAAAAGAAGGGTATTCAATTTGAATACCCTTCTTTTATATATAGTTGATAAATATTATTTAGCAATATTCACGGCTCTAGTTTCTCTGATTACCGTAATTTTTACTTGACCAGGATATGTCATTTCCGTTTGAATCTTTTGAGAGATTTCAAAAGATAAGTTAGAAGCCATATCGTCACTTACTTTTTCGCTTTCTACAATAACACGTAGTTCACGTCCAGCTTGAATAGCATAAGCACTTTTCACACCATTAAATGCAAAAGCAATTTCTTCTAGATCTTTCAAACGTTGGATATAAGAATCAAGAACTTGACGACGAGCACCAGGTCTAGCTCCTGAAATAGCATCACATACTTGGATGATAGGAGAAATTAAATATTTCATTTCTATTTCATCGTGGTGAGCTCCAATTGCGTTACAAACTTCTTCTTTTTCTCCATATTTTTCAGCCCATTGCATACCTAACAATGCGTGAGGTAAATCACTTTCTGCATCAGGAACTTTTCCAATATCGTGTAATAAACCAGCACGTTTAGCCAATTTAACATTCAAGCCTAATTCGGCAGCCATGATTCCACAAAGTTTAGATACTTCTCTAGAGTGTTGTAATAAGTTTTGTCCATAAGAAGAACGGTATTTCATTCTTCCTACTACTTTTATCAATTCAGGATGCAATCCGTGAATTCCTAGATCAATAACAGTTCTTTTTCCAACTTCAATGATTTCATCATCAATTTGTTTCGCGGTTTTAGCAACCACTTCTTCAATTCTAGCCGGGTGGATACGTCCGTCCGTTACTAATTTATGTAATGATAAACGAGCAATTTCTCTTCTAACAGGGTCAAAACAAGAAAGAATAATAGCTTCCGGCGTATCATCTACAATGATTTCAACACCAGTGGCAGCTTCAAGCGCACGGATATTTCTTCCTTCACGCCCAATGATTCTTCCTTTTACATCATCCGATTCAATATTGAAAACAGAAACGCAATTTTCAACAGCTTCTTCTGTTCCAACACGTTGAATCGTGTTGATGATTACTTTTTTAGCTTCTTGCTGCGCGGTAAGTTTAGCTTCTTCAATAGTTTCTTGAATATGAGCCATAGCCTTTGTTTTAGCTTCCGCTTTCAAGCTTTCTACTAATTGTTCTTTAGCATCCTCAGCAGATAAACCAGAAATCACTTCCAATTGCTCTACTTGACTTTTGTGCATTTTCTCAACTTCTTGATGCTTTTTATCAAGCATTTCTATCTTAGAAGTATATTCATTCGTTTTAGCTTCGTAATCGTCGTTTACCTTTTTAGCTTTTGCTAATTCACTGGAAACTTGTGATTCTTTATCTCTAATTCTCTTTTCAACTTCAGCCATTTTTTTATCTTTCGATAAAATTTCTTTTTCATGCTCTGATTTAAGTTCTAAAAACTTTTCTTTAGCTTGAAGTAGCTTGTCTTTTTTGATGTTTTCGGCTTCTAAATTGGCATCTTTCAAAATGGATGTAGCCTCTTTCTTGGCGTTTTTAACCAGGTTGGAAACATTGCTTTTTTCGAGCATTTTTGCAATGGCAAAACCTCCAGCGATTCCAGCTATAACGGCGATAATTATTAATAGTGTAGTACTCATGTTTGTTAAAATTTATGTATAAAAAAACCTACATTAATTGCTTGAATAAACTCGTAAGGACAAGTTTTGAGCTAACTCGCTGTTCAAGTTTCCCAACTGAATGGGCTTACTTTAGAGGCGACGATTTACTCATTTTAATTTGTTAGTGTTGAGTTTACCAAAAATGAACTAATGTAGGCAGTATTTTTAGTCTATTTGTAAGAACGTTTTTTCTTTATTATTTGTTGAGATACTCGTCTAATAAATTATTGAGTTTTGTTAATCGTTCTATTGATTCTGTTCCATCAATAGCATTTTCAACATTTTTTTGCTCCATTTGTGAGGCAAATTGTAATGCACACATGGCTAATACATCTTGTTTATCACGAACGGCATAATTTTCTTCAAATTGCTTAATCATAGCATCAATTTTTTTGGAAGCGCTTCTCATTGCTTCTTCTTGAGACATGTTTACCGTTAATGGATAAACTCTGTCTGCAATTGATATCTTAATTTTAAGCTTTTCATCCATACTTTTAATCTGCTAGTTGTGCTATGCAATAATCAATTTCACGAATTAATGAATTTATTTTAAGCTTTGTATCCCTTTTGTTTTCTTCACTGCCTAATAATGAATTCGCCATTTTTAATGATTCAAAATCTTTTTTTAACGTGTCAATAGTTAAATTTTGATTTTGTAATGTAGCCGCAGAAACTTTCATTTCTTGTTGTAACGCTTGATTTTTCTGTTCCAAATGGTTGATTTTCCCAACCAATTTTTGAATCTTATTTTCAAGAGTATCAATTATTTCTGCAATTTCACTCATCTATGACAATATTCATTACTTAATCTTACAAATTTATAATTCCTATTCTATTAAAGCAATGTTTTTTGTTAAAAATTATTTATTTTTTTTAAATCAATCTAATATTTTGTTTAGTAGTAAGTTATCATTCTGATTTAGAATTTTTTGTAGTTGTTAACTTTTTTATATCTTAGCAAAAACCTTACAGAATGAAATTTCTATATTTTTTAGTACTATTTAGTTCTATGGCATTCGCACAAAATCAATACCCAAAAGATTATTTCCGTTTGCCATTAGAAATTCCGATGCAATTGTCAGGTAATTTTGGAGAACTGCGTCCGAATCATTTTCATGCTGGGTTTGATTTTAAAACGAATCAAGTAGAGGGTTTAAAAGTATTTGCCTCAGCGGATGGTTATGTGTCTCGAATTAAAATTTCTACTGCTGGTTATGGAAAGGCAATTTATATTACTCATTCCAATGGTTATACCACAGTGTATGGTCATCTTCAAAAAGCGATGGGAATCATTCAAGATAAAATTATTGAGTTGCAATATCAAAATAAAAGTTACGAAGTAGAAGCGTATTTTAAACTTGGCGAACTTCCTATTAAAAAAGGGGAAATAATAGCACTCTCTGGCAATACGGGTGGATCGGAAGGGCCTCATTTACATTTTGAATTTCGGGATTCTAAAACCGAAAAGATTATCAATCCCTTATTCTTTGGTTTGGATTTAAAAGACGACAGAGATCCAATTGTATCTAATGTTTTAGTCTATCCTATTGACAACACCTCTATTGCGAATGAATCCAAAAGACCAATTGTATTGAGTTTATCGTTACAAAAAGACGGCTCCTATTTAGCTGAAAAAGTACTAGCTACTGGAAAAATTGGTTTTGGAATTAGTGATGTAGATTTTGATGATGTTTCTTATAATCCCAATGGAACTTATAAAACACAATTGATATCTAATGGAAAAACAATTTTCGGATATGAGTTTAATGAAATGGTTTTTGATGAAGCACGTTATGTAAATGCTCTGATAGATTATTCGAGATATAAGAAAACGCACCAGCGAGTGCAAAAACTTTTTATGAAACAACCTTACAATTGGAGTAATATTTCTCAAAATGTAGATAATGGAATCATCAATGTGGCACCCAATTTTTCAAGCATTCAACGAATTGAGGTGTCTGATTATTTCCAAAATAAGACCGTGATAAACATTCCAGTGGCCTATTCTAACAAAAAAGCAATTGTAAATGAAGAAATTAAACCAACGCCCTATTTTGTGAAAGCCAAAGTAGAAGCTAATTTTGAAAAAGATAACGTTTCTGTTTTATTTCCTGCAGGTACTTTTTACGATGACTTCTATTTGAATTTTGATGTCAAGAACGATATTGTTTACCTTCATGAAGATGTGGTTCCAGCTCATGCCAATTTTACAATCACTATTGAAGATCCAAAATCATCTGCAGAAGATCGAAAAAAAATGTTCATTGCTTCTTTATATGGAAATAAATGGAATTATAACACAACAAAAGTGGTAGGTAATGCGTTTGTATGTAAAACAAAAACATTAGGACAATTTAAATTGGTTAAAGATACCGTTGCGCCAAAAATTACAATAGCAAAAAGTATTGAAAATAAATGGCTTACTGGGGTAAAAAATATTCAGTTGATTATTGCTGATGATTCCTCTGGGGTGAAAACCTATAATGGATACCTAAATGATAAATGGGTTTTGTTTGAATATGAACCTAAAACAAAAAAAATAACACATACTTTTGATGATGCATTGTTGCTTGAAGGGCAAAATAAATTGAAGGTTGTAGTGACCGATAATGTTGGAAATTCTACTATCTTTGAAACTCAATTTTTCAGAAGTCAAAAAAAATAACATCCTTTGAAAACAAAAAATAAACTTTTATCCCTCTTTTTTTTACTGTGTACTTGTGTAGCGATGGCACAATCTAAAGTAACCGGTATTGTTTTAGACGAAAATAAAAATCCTGTAGAAGGCGTAAACATAAGCTATCAAAGTAAATCTTCCATAACAGACTCTAATGGGTTTTATGTTATTGAAGTGCCTTCCAATAAAAAAGTTGTTTTGGTTTATACCCATGTTGCCTTAAAAAGTATTACGGCAACTTTTCAATTAAAACCCAACGAAGTTTTAGAATTTAATCCTGTCATTACTAATAAAGCCGATCAATTAACTGAAGTTATTATAACCAGTAATAAACGTAGAGTTACTGGAATTATCAATATTGAACCTGAAGTAGTTCGCAAAACACCAAGCTTATCAGGGGGAGTAGAAGGGATAATTAAAACCTTGCAAGGAGTTAGTTCCAATACCGAAATGAGTTCCGCTTATTCTGTTCGTGGCGGAAATTATGATGAAAATCTTGTCTATGTAAATGATGTCGAAATCTACCGCCCTTTTTTAGTGCGTTCTGGTCAACAAGAAGGCTTGAGTTTTACCAATACCGATTTGATTCAGAATATCGATTTTTCTGCCGGTGGTTTTCAAGCTAAATATGGCGATAAAATGTCCTCAGTACTAGATATTACTTATAGAAAACCTACCAAATTCGGAGCTTCTATTGACGCTAGTTTGTTGGGAGGAAGCATTTCTGCTGAAGGCGTTTCTAAAAATAAAAAATGGACGGCTTTAACGGGGGTACGTTATAGAAATAATTCTCTTTTAGTTAATAGTCAACAAACGCAAACCAATTACCATCCTTCTTTTGCCGATGTGCAGACCAACATCACTTACAAATCATCGGAAAAATGGTCGTGGAGTTTCCTTGGTAATATTTCTGAAAACAATTACAAATACCAACCCTTGACGCGTCAAACCAATTTTGGTACCTTGAGCAATCCTATTGCTTTGCAGATTTTTTATGATGGGCAAGAAATTGATAAATACCAAACCTATTTTGGTTCTGTAAAATCGGTGTATAAAGCCAGTGAAAATAGTACTTATAAAATTATCGGTTCGCTATATCATACGCTAGAACAAGAACATTATGATATTGATGCTTCCTATTATCTTGGTGAAGTGGATGCTAATTTAGGATCTCAAACTTTTGGTAGTGTTACTTACAATAGAGCTGTAGGTTCTGAATTAGACCACGCCCGAAATGATTTAGATGCTCTAATTGCCAATGCCGAAATCAAAGGAACGCATCTTAGTAACAATAAAAAGCACCAATTTGATTGGGGTGTTAAATACACTCGCGAAAGTATTCGTGACCGTATAGTTGAATGGCAAGTAATTGATTCTACAGGATTCTCATTAAATCCTCATAATAACCCTCATAATTTTCAACCTTACGAACCTTATGTGGGACCTTTAGTGCCTTATCAAAGCGTAAGAGGTTTGAATTTTGTCGATATCAATAGATTTTCTGGTTATGCCCAATGGAATACCAAAACCAATTTAGGCGAAAATCAATTTTGGATTAATGCTGGTGTTCGTGCTCAAAATTGGATGGTTTCAGGACCTGAAATTTCAGGGGCACATAGTCAAACAGTTTTTAGTCCGAGAGCCCAATTTACTCTGAAACCCAATTGGAATAAAGATGTTGTATTCAGATTTTCCACGGGAATTTATTACCAACCGCCTTCCTATAGAGAAATCAGAGATTACAATGGTGTGGTTAATCCCGATTTGAAAGCTCAAAAATCAATTCATTTTGTAGCGGGTAGCGATTATAATTTTAAAATGTGGAATCGACCTTTTAAATTTGTCTCCGAAGCCTATTATAAAGATATGACCGATGTTAACATTTATACTATAGACAATGTCAGGATTCGGTACCGTGCCAATAACGATGCAGTGGCGTATGCTTATGGATTAGATTGTAGACTGAATGGAGAATTTGTTCCAGGTACTGAATCATGGTTCAGTTTTGGGTATATGAAAACCGAAGAAAACCAAGATGGACGAGGATGGATTGCTCGCCCTACCGATCAACGTTTGAAATTTGGTATCCTATTTCAAGATTATATGCCTAATATTCCCAATGTAAAATTATATTTGAATCTTACTTATAATACTGGCTTACCAGGAGGGTCTCCTTCCTATGCTGATGTTTATCAATACCAAAGTCGTTTGCGTGATTACCGTCGTGCCGATGTTGGTTTCTCTTATTTATTTACCGAAAAAAACAATGAACGCCCGCAAGGACATTGGCTGAAAAAGTTTAAAGATTTATCCTTAGGATTGGAGATTTTTAACTTGTTCAATAACCAAAATGCCATTACCAATACTTGGGTGCGTGATTCGGATTCTAAAAGCCAATACGGAATTCCAAATTATATGACTACTAGAGTTTTTAATATTAAATTGACAGCACGATTGTAAAATTTCATTAAATTTGATTCTCTAAAATTTGTTTCCAATGAAAAATATTTCAAAATATAGTCTTCTTTTTTTACTGACACTTATGGTAAGTTGCCAACATGAAAAAGAAAAACAAAAATTGACATACGATACTACCAACAAACAAAAACCAGCTGCAAAAGTTGATGCGACTCAAATTAAGGTAGCCGATTTACCAATCAACTTTACTGGGACTAACGTTTTGCTTCATCCCGTTGGTGATTTGAATATTTATGGAAGAGACAATAATGTAAAATACGAGTCGTCTTCTCGTAGTGAACCCCAACAGAGTTTTACCGTTTCTAATAATAATGAATATGAAATTTCAGGTTATTTAGAAAACATAAAATTTCAAGAAATTGGACAAGATTCGATTAAAGCTTTAACAGACAAATCTATTCTGATTGAAACCGCTACTTATCTAAAAACCATTGCCGATAAAACCAAAAAGCAATTCATTGTCTATACCCTTTCTGATACGGATACCAACAAAGACGGCAAAGTAGATAGCAATGATATTAAATCCATTTACATCAGTACTATCAAAGGAGAGAAGTTCTCCAAATTATCCACTGATTTATTCGAATTAATAGACTGGAATGTCATTGATGCCCAAAACCGTATCTATTTTAGAACTATCGAAGACATCAATAAAAATGGAGCTTTCGATAAAGATGATAAAATCCACTACTATTATCTCGACCTTCTTGCTAAAGAGTGGAAAGTACAAGAGTATTTCCCTGTTAAATAAAAAAGGGGAAAGATACGTAGCTAAAAAAGAAGGTTATTAGTGCTTTGATAAGTGGTTAGCATAAAAGTGGGTTTTCCTTAAATCAAAATATCGCTTTCCAAATCGGATTTTTCTATTTCAAAATCAAAGCCGAGTTTTGATACTAATTCAATTACCAATTTTTTATACCAATTCTCCGATTTAGGATGAATGTAGATTTTCTCAATTAATTCATTGATATCAATATCGATTTTTAATCCATCATTAATCTTAATTTCTTGCTCTGATAAATCCGAAAGTATTCGAACTTCACGCTCATATTGAAAACTTTTCCGTTTGAATAAAAAAGGGAAAAATAAATCGTCAAAAGGGATGTATTCTTTTTTATAATCGATATAATTCACTTCACCAATAAATTGTTGGGATTCTTTTTCAAAAGCTAACGCTTTTTGCAATCGTCCCACGGTAGATTGAATGGCTAATCCTTCGCTGTTTTGTGTAAAGATTTGCCACATAGCAAAAGACTCATATTCGTTGATGTGCCAACTGCTAATCACTACTTTTTCACGGTGGGATTTATAGTAATTTAAAAAGGTGGTGTTGTTTTCTGAAAGTCGTTTGATTTCCTCGAAAGTAGGTTCGCTAAAGGTCCCTTCGTATTGATCTTCAAACTTATCCGAACGCGACATAAACAATTTTCGGGAAATCAATAAATCCAAAAACTTTGATAAATCCAAATACTTCCAAACAATCGTATTGGGATTTTCTGGAAGAGTAATATTAGGATTGTTGAGATACATTGGATTAGGATTCTAAACTTTGCAAGGTTACTAAATTGGTATAAGTACCATTTTTTGCTAATAATTCCGAATGAGTTCCTTGTTCAACAATTTCACCTTTTTTCATAACTACAATCAAATCTGCTTTTTGGATAGTTGAAAGTCGATGTGCGATAACAATTGATGTTCTGTTAAGCATCATATTTTCTAATGCAATTTGAACTAATTTTTCGCTTTCTGTATCCAAAGCGGAAGTAGCTTCATCTAATATCATGATTGGAGGATTTTTCAAAACTGCTCTGGCTATGTTCAAACGTTGCTTTTGTCCACCGGATAGTTTATTTCCAGCATCACCAATATTGGTATTGATTCCGTTTGGTAAATCTTTTACAAATTCATACGCATTTGCTATTTTCAGGGCTTCAACGATTTCTTCATCGGTAGCATTTTGTTTTCCAATAAGAATATTATTTTTAATAGAATCATTAAAAAGTATGGAGTCTTGAGTAACCAATCCCATCAAATGACGTAAAGATTCCATAGTCATATCTTTAATATCAATTCCATCAATTTTGATAGTTCCTTCATTCACATCATAAAATCGTGTAAGTAAATTTGCAATAGTAC
>CAIRMK010000269.1 GCA_903879645.1 uncultured Bacteroidota bacterium | reverse complement strand
TTATTTCTTGCTGATTTTTTAGAATCGGATTTAGGACCTACTCTTGACATTGCACATCTGAATCCAATGTAATCAGTTGCCATATCTTGTGGGAAATATCTTCTTTGAGCTGGGTCTAACCAATAAGCTCTGTCTTTCCATGAACCACCTTTGTAAACCCTAACATCATCATTAACCAAAGTTGTTCTTTTGCTTGAATGATCATATTTTCGAATCATGTTTCCAATACTATCTGTAGAGACATTATGAACTGGAGAGTCATACATTCTTTGCTCTGCTTTTAATTTACCATCACCTTCTTCAGAACCTCCAAAGTCAAAATATCTAGTAGATTGTTTGTCACCATCTCTATAGTTTCTCTCGTCGCTTTTATCAAAGTTTTGTCTTAAATAAGTTTCTTTATCATCAACAGGAACTTGAGCAATTTGACCAACGAAATTTCTAGCCATAACTTTACCGTTAGGCATAGTGTCAAATTTTTGATTTTCTTGAGTTACTAATTCAACTTTGCCGTCTTCACCAATTTTGTCTTTGGTGTATACGTTACCTCTAAAGTAGTTAAAGTCATTTCCCTCATCATCAACTATAGGTCTATATACATCGGCAACCCATTCAGCCACATTTCCAGCCATATCATATAATCCAAAATCATTAGGAGGATATGATTTTACCTTGTTAGTGATGTCAGCTCCATCGTCAGACCAACCTGCAATTCCTCCGTAATCTCCCTTACCTTGTTTGAAGTTAGCTAATTGATCTCCTTTAATAGACCTTTTGCTTGAGCGTGTATAACTTCCTGACCAAGGATATTTCTTTTGACCTTTATAAGTGTTATACTCTCTTTGTCCTACATCAGCTGCAGCAGCATATTCCCATTCAGCTTCTGTTGGAAGCCTATATTCCGGTAAAATTAAACCAGAAGTTCTTTGAGCATAAACATTTTTAGCTTCTTTTGTTGTACCATTTGCTCCTTTTGTTCCACCTTTTCCAGCAGCTTTAGAGTTTCTAGGTCCTTTTAATACAATTTTGTCGTCTCCTCCAAATGTTTTTGAAGGTGCAGCTAAGTAGGTGTCAGTACTGAATGTAGCTTCAGCTTTAACATCCGTAACTTTTGCGTCCTTTTTCAAATAGCCTTGTCTTTCAAGTACTGATTCGTTTACACGGTCAGTTCTCCATTTGCTAAATTCTGTTGCTTGAATCCAATTTACACCAACTACTGGATAATCTGCATAGGCAGGATGTCTCAAGTAATTGTTGGTCATTGTTTCGTTATAGCCTAAGCGGTTTCTCCACACTAATGTATCAGGAGAGGCACCTTGATAAATATTTTTGTAATTATCTTCTTCTGGAGGGAAAACTCTTTTTAGCCAATCTAAGTATTCCATATACATTAAATTAGTAACTTCTGTTTCATCCATATAAAATGACATGACGTGTTGTTGATTTGGAGTGTTGTTCCAATCATGCATCGGATCATCTGCAACTTTACCCATGGTAAATGTTCCGCCTTCAACCAAAACTAATCCTGGTCCAGTTTCTTGTTTTTTAAACTTAGAAGCATACTGAAATCCACCTTTTTTGTCATTAATTTTCCATCCAGTTGCTTTTGATCCACCTTTTGAATCAGTTTTTTTACTGCAACTTGAAAAACTTGCCATTATTACTAGTAATAGTAATGCTCTGATGGCCATAAATTTGTTTACTTTCATACTCATAGTAGGTAATAAATTTTCGAGGCGCAATATAAGAATTAACCTTGATACTGCAACATCTTTTTCCAATTTAGTGAAAAATATTTTTTGTTTGTGAAGTTATAAACGTAATATTTGTTTTATTATTGTATGATTTAATAAAATATTTTACAAATTATACTATTTAATCTAAAGCTACGTTATTACATTCAATGAAAAGAATTATTATATTATTATTGTTTGCAGAATGCATTGTTAGCGTAAGAGCTCAACAAAGTAATACTATTTCTGTTGATTGGCTTGAAAAATCAAGTTTTTCGTTTGGAGAACATAAATTAAATATTCCACAGTTTTCAAGTGATAGTTTTAATTTTGACTTTATTAAAAAGGAAATAACTTTTGTAAAAAAAATATCTGTCAATTCCAAAGTAGACGAAAATTCTTTGCAAATAACTAATGTTAATTATGAAAGCATTAGTGAAAGTCAACTTGGTGATTTATCCAAGAAGAATATAAAATATACTATTAATATAAAAATTAAAAATAGTATTTCTCGCGATAAGATTTATGGAATGATATCTTTTTCACCAATTATTAAAGATGAAAATGGATATAAAAGAGTAAAATCATTTAACTATTCTTTCAAAGAAGTTTCGAACAATGCAAAATTTAATAGTACTCAAAATGCTTCAAGTATTACAAATTCAGTTCTGACATCTGGAGTGTTTAAAAGGATTTACGTTGTGAAATCTGGAGTATATAAAATTTCTAAAAATTTTATGTCAAATTTGGGGTTTGATGTCAATACTATTGATCCTACTAAAATTAAAATTTATGGTAATGGTGGTAGGATGGCTCCGTTGATAAATAATATTCCTTATCCAAATGATTTGGAGGAAAATGCTATTCAAGTAATTGGAGAGTCTGATGGGGTGTTTAATGATGGGGATTACATTTTATTTTATGCTGAGGGAATGGACAATTGGAGTGATGAAAATCAAACCAATTTGAATTTGTATTGTGATAAATCATACTATTATATAACGGTGGGTAGTGATAATGGGAAAAGAATAGGCGCAGTAAATCAACCAGTTGGAAGTCCAACAGTAATTCAAACTACTTTTGATGATTATCAATTCCATGAAGTTGATTTAACTAATATTGGAAGATTAGGAAGGACTTGGTATGGTGAAGATTTTAGTTTGAATAGTGAACAGTCATTTGATTTTAATTTTCCAAATATCGTTACATCTACTCCTTCAAAACTAGTAGTTCATGTTGGTTCTAATTCTTTTGTTTCTACCTCATTTGCAGTTGGTGTTAACGGTGCAAATGTTGGGAATATAAGTTTGGGAGCTGTAGAATTAAATTCTGGTTTGGTTGCGGCAGATTGTTATTTAAATGCTTCACAATGTGAGTCTACTTTTAAAACAATACCTAGTACTCAAAGTATAAGTGTGAAACTTACCTATAATAATAATGGAGTACCTACATCTAAAGGGTATTTAGATTATATAAGTATTGCTGCTAAAAGTAATTTGACGGGATATGGGAAGCAGTTTCGATTTACCTACAATGATGCTAGTACACAAATTGGAGTGGTACAATATCAATTGAATAATGCTATAGGGATTTCACAAATTTGGGACATAACAGATATTTATAATGCAACATCAGTTCCCAATACTAATCAAAGTAATTTTTCTTTTAAAGCAAGTTTAGGGCAAGTAAAAAAGTATATTGCAATAGACGAATCTGATTTATATGCACCATCTGTAGATCAAAGTGCATCTGTTTCAAATCAGAATTTGAAAGGAACTATTTTTAATAACTCACAAGGGGTTTTTCAAGATATTGATTATTTAATTATTACTTCTCCATTTCTAGATGCGCAAGCTGAAAAGTTAGCTAATTTTCACAGAAGTTATTCTGGATTAAATGTAAAAGTTGTCAATTTAGATGTTATTTATCAAGAATTTGGTGGAGGGAAACAAGATATAGGAGCTATTAGAAATTTCATTAAATATGTTTATCAAAATGCTTCTGCCCCTGCTAATAGAGTAAAATATGTAAATTTATTTGGAGACGCTTCTTTTGATTTTAAAGATAGAATTCCTAATAACACCAATATAGTGCCTATTTATCATGCGGTTAATAGTGATACTGAACAAGCTCAATCTTTTTCGTCAGATGATTTTTTTGTGATGATGGATGATGCGGAAGGGAATTTAGATTCAAATTATGGTTCGCCAGATATTGCAGTTGGTAGAATGCTAGTATCTTCAACCCAACAAGCTGATGAAATGGTAAATAAGGTGTTGGAATACCATGATATTAAATCTTATGGAAGTTGGAGGAACAATTATGTAGCAATTTCTGATGATACAGATAAATCGGGAGATCAAGTGATTCAAGATGCTCAAAATAGTTTGACGGATGAAATTTACAACAATAAACCGATTATTAATTTCAAAAAAATACTTTTGGATTCCTATATTCAAGAAACAACAGCAGGAGGGAGTAGATATCCACAAGCTAAGGAAGATTTAACTAATGCTTTTGAAAAAGGAGCTTTAGTGTTTAATTATTTAGGACATGGTGGTGTTGATGGATTGACTGGGGAACGAATTTGGGATAGACTTGATGGATATAATTTTAATAATCAATACAAATATCCTTTGTTTATTACAATTACTTGTGAGTTTTCGCGTTTTGATAATCCTTATTATGCATCGGGAGGAGAATATACCTATTGGAATCCAAAAGGAGGTGCCATTTCAATGGTAACAACTACTAGAGAAATTAGTTATGCATTTGGTTTTAATAGTATCTTATCTCAAAATCTTTTTGGTTACGGAGTAAGTACAACTTCAAATGTTTCAATAGCAGAAGCGTTGAGATTAACTAAAGGATTGAGCACTGATACTTCAGCAATTAGAGTAACATCCTATCTTGGGGATCCTGCATTAATGCTTGCTATTCCTAAACCAAAAGTAGTATTGACTAAAATAAATGATGTTCCCATTACACAACCTGTTGATGATTTAAAAGCATTAAGTTATGTGAAACTATCTGGAGAAGTTCGAGATGAAAACGGCAACTTGTTGACAACCTATAATGGAGATTTGTCTGTTAATGTTTTTGATAAAAATTATAATAAATTGACTTTAAATAATGATGGATTTAGTCCTTCAATTAGCTTTGCAAACCTTGGAGAAACTATTTTTAGAGGTAATGCTTCTGTAGTTAATGGTATGTTTGATATTGGATTTGTTGTGCCTCGTGATATTAAGATTCCTGTTGGTAACGGAAGAGTTAGTTTTTATGCTAAAAGAAATCAAATTTTGTTAGATAAAACAGGTTATAATCTTGATATAAAAATTGGAGGAATTAATACTAATGCTGTAGCAGATATTACTCCGCCAAAAGTACGACTTTATATGAATGATGAAAGTTTTGTAAATGGAGGGATTACAAATGATTCTCCTTTTTTCCTGGCTTTTTTGGAAGATGAACATGGAATAAACACGGCAAGTGGAATAGGGCATGATATTGTTGCAATATTAGATGGAGATGAAACAAAACCATATGTTTTAAATGATTATTATGAAACGGAATTGAATAATTACACTAAAGGTAAAATACGATACCCTTTTAGAAATTTAACTAAAGGATTACATACAATTACCTTCAAAGCTTGGGATGTTTATAATAATTTTGTTTCTGCTGAAATTCAATTTGTGGTTGCTGATAGCGAAGGTGTAACTTTAAGTAATGTTTTAAATTATCCTAATCCATTTGTAAATTATACACAATTTTGGTTTAGCCATAACAAGCCATACGAGCCTTTAGAGGTTCAGGTTCAGATTATTACTATTACTGGTAAAATTGTAAAAACAATTAATCAAGTGGTGACCACTGAAGGTTTTTTATCAAGAGAAATTACGTGGGATGGCAAAGACGATTTTGGTGATAAAATAGGTAAAGGAGTTTATATTTATAAACTTACCGTCAGGTCAACAATATCTAATAATAAAGCAGAAAAAATTGAAAAACTTGTTATCCTTTAAGAAAATACTATATTTGTTAAATATTTATAATTTGAAAATGAAATCGAAGATTCACAAACACGAAATAAATAAATTTTACTTCATGAGTAAAAATTTTTTACTGTTGTTATTGATTGTTGTAACCAATCAATTTATCAATGCCCAAGAAAGAGTAATCACGACAGGTGTTCCATTTTTAATGGTCGCAGCAGACGCAAGGGCGGCTGGGATGGCAGACCAAGGAGTAGCAACTTCTGCAGATGCGTACTCTCAACAATGGAATCCAGCTAAATATGCATTTGCACTTGATAAACAAGGATTTTCTATTAGTTATACACCATACTTGACCCAATTAGTAAATGATATTTCACTTGGTCAAGTCAATTATTATAATAGATTCGGTAGTGATGGCAGAAGTGCATTTGCAGCAAGTTTACGGTATTTCAGTTTAGGAGAAATAGAGTTAAGACAAAATTTTGACGATCCAGCATTAAATGTAAAACCAAATGAATTAGCTTTTGACGGTTCTTATTCGTTAAAATTAAGTGATCATTTTGGAATGGCAGTTGCAGGTAGATATATTAGATCTGATTTAAAAATTCAATCTGCAGATAATAATGCTTCTGCAGGTACTGATTTTGCCTTTGACGTTGCTGGTTTTTTCCAGTCAGAAGAAATAGCTTTTAGTGATTTTAATGGAAGATATCGTTTAGGATTTAATTTCCAAAATATGGGACCGAAAATCAGTTATGATAATACTAAAAATGATATTTCAGCTAACTTTTTGCCTGCAAATATGCGTTTAGGAGGAGGATTTGATTTTATTTTAGATGAATATAACAAAGTTTCATTAAATTTAGAATTAGCAAAATTATTAGTTCCAACACCACAAGTTTCTTATAATGGATCCACTTATAGTGGTGCTGATGTTAATGGAGATGGCGTTGTAGACGTAAATGATTATAATCAATCAGTAAGTGATTATAAAAAAATAAGTTGGACATCTGGTCTTATAAAGTCTTTTTCTGATGCGCCAGGTGGGTTTTCTGAAGAGCTAAAAGAGTTTACATATTCAGTAGGAACGGAATATTCTTATCAAGATTCGTTCGCTATGCGTTTAGGATATTTTCATGAAAGTCCTATGAAAGGCGCAAGAAAATTCTTTTCTCTTGGAGCAGGATTTAAATATAATGTTGTTAAAATTGATGTTTCCTATTTATTCAATGCCTCAAGCGTTAAAAGTCCTTTAGAAAACACGCTACGTTTTTCATTGACATTTAACTTCGGTGATAAATATGATGATTTATAATATGATTTAAAAAATAATGCAAATCCAAATTTCAGTTTTGAAGTTTGGATTTTTTTTCCTCTATAAACAATGAAAGAAATCAACATTACTACTACCATTTCAGTTTTTAATGGAATTAATGATTTGCCAAATGATATTCAATCCTTGATGCATTTAGCAATTGAAACAAGAAAAAATGCCTATGCACCTTATTCCCATTTTCGAGTTGGAGCAGCAATTTTATTAGAAAATGGTAAAATTGTTTTGGGTTCGAATCAAGAAAATGCAGCCTATCCATCAGGATTGTGTGCTGAAAGAGTTGCAATTTTTCAAGCTGGAGCCATTTATCCTAATGCTAAAATTGTAAAATTGGCTATCACAGCAGCTTCCGATTCAAATCCAACATTATCACCTATTCCTCCTTGTGGAGCTTGTCGTCAATCCATTGCTGAATATGAGTTTAAACAAGATACGCCAATTGAAATTTATTTTATGGGTGAATCTGGCGAAGTTTATAAATCAAATTCAATCAATAATTTATTGCCGCTTTCATTTGATAAAACATCGTTGTAAGCTATATCGATGTAGTTGATATTTAAGAATAAACAGTTATTAAAAAATAGCATTTTCATTCTTATTTATTTTTACATCTACTATCAATATCTTACTTTTGCAATTCGCAAATTTAAGAATTCGCAATTTGTGATACGATTACAATACATTAATCTAGTAATTCATTAAAAAATGAAACCAATTACAAAAGAAACATATCTTCAATGGTATGAAGAAATGCAGTTTTGGAGAAAATTTGAAGACAAATTGGCTGCTGTTTATATTCAACAAAAAGTTAGAGGATTTTTACACTTATATAATGGTCAAGAAGCAGTTCTTGCTGGAGCAATTCACGCAATGGACTTGTCTAAAGACAAAATGATTACTGCTTATCGTAATCACGTTCAGCCAATCGCTATGGGTGTTGACCCAAAAAGAATTATGGCAGAACTTTATGGAAAAGTAACGGGAACATCTAAAGGGATGGGTGGTTCTATGCACATCTTCTCAAAAGAACATGGTTTTTTTGGAGGTCATGGTATCGTAGGAGCACAAATACCTGTTGGAGCAGGAATGGCTTTTGCCGATAAATATTTTGAAACAGGAGGCGTTACTTTAACCTATTTTGGTGATGGTGCAGCACGTCAAGGTTCTCTTCATGAAGCTTTTAATATGGCTATGAACTGGAAACTTCCAGTCGTATTTATTTGTGAAAACAATGGGTATGCTATGGGAACTTCTGTAGAAAGAACCGCAAATCATACTGATATTTGGAAACTTGGTTTAGGATATGAAATGCCATGCGGACCGGTTGATGGAATGAATCCAATTAAAGTGGCTGAAGCAATGACAGAGGCTATAGATAGAGCTCGTCGTGGTGACGGACCAACATTTTTAGAAATGAAAACCTACCGTTATAGAGGTCACTCTATGTCGGATGCACAATTATATAGAACTAAGGAAGAGGTGGAAGAATATAGAAAAATCGATCCAATTACTCAAGTTCTCGATATTATCAAAGAAAACAATTATGCTACCGATGCAGAAATTGAAGCTATGGATCAAAGAGTAAAAGATTTAGTAGATGAATGTGAAAAATTTGCAGAAGACTCTCCATTTCCAGAAACACAACAGTTATATGATGTGGTGTACGATCAAGAAAATTATCCTTTCATTTCTCATAGATTATAATTATGGCTACAGTAATAACAATGCCTCGTTTGAGCGATACTATGACAGAAGGAACTGTTGCAACTTGGCTTAAAAAAGTAGGTGATACAATTAAAGAAGGCGATATCCTTGCTGAAATTGAAACGGATAAAGCGACCATGGAATTTGAATCTTTCAATTCTGGAGTATTATTACATATTGGAATTCAAGAAGGAGAATCAGCACCTGTTGATTCACTTTTAGCCATCATTGGAAAAGAAGGCGAAGATATTTCTGCTTTATTAGCAGGCGGTGTTCCAACACCAAAAGCTGAAGTTGCAGAAGCAAAATCTACTGAAAATCCAAAAGAAGAAACTAATTCTGTTAGTGCTCCAGTAGCATTACCAGCAGGCGTAAAAGTAATCACTATGCCACGTTTAAGTGACACAATGACTACTGGAACTGTAGCTACTTGGTTAAAGAAAGTTGGAGATACAGTTAAAGAGGGAGATATCCTTGCTGAAATCGAAACGGATAAAGCAACAATGGAATTCGAATCATTCAACGCCGGTACTTTATTGTTCATTGGAATAAATGAAGGTGAATCAGCACCAGTAGATAGTGTTTTAGCTATCATCGGACCTGCGGGAACTGATATTACAGGAATTGCGGAAAACTATTCAAAAGATGATGCAGCACCAGCAGTTGCAACAACTGAAACTGTTGCGCCCGTTGCACAAACTCCAACTCATCAAGAAACAACAACTTCGGACAATGGAAGAGTTTTCGCTTCTCCATTAGCCAGACAAATAGCAAAAGATAAAGGAATCAACCTTTCTCAAGTAAAAGGTTCCGGGGAAAACGGAAGAATTATAAAAAATGATGTTGAAAACTTTACAGCTTCGGCTCTAGTGCCAACATCGCAAACAACTTCTCAACCAGAAACTCAAGCAGCTGCAAAACCATTTGTTCCAGCAGGAGAAGTGGTGACAGAAGAAATTAAAAATTCGCAAATGCGAAAAATCATTGCTAAACGTTTGGCAGAATCGCTTTTCACCGCTCCCCACTACAATCTAACGATTGAAGTAAGTATGGACGAAGCTATGAAATCAAGAGCAATGATTAATGCCGTGCCTGATACTAAAGTGTCGTTTAACGATATGGTTATTAAAGCTTGTGCCATGGCATTGAAAAAGCACCCAAAAATAAATTCACAATGGAAAGAAGATGCCATCACGATTAATCATCACGTGAATATTGGAGTAGCTGTAGCTGTTGAAGATGGACTAGTGGTTCCTGTATTGCGTTTTACTGATGCTATGAGTTTGTCTCAAATTGGTGCAGGCGTGAGAGATTTAGCCGGAAGAGCAAAAACTAAAAAATTATTGCCAACCGAAATGGAAGGAAGTACATTTACAGTTTCAAATCTTGGAATGTTTGGTATTGTTGAATTCAATTCAATCATCAATCAACCCAATTCTGCTATCTTATCAGTTGGAGCAATCATTGAGAAACCAGTTGTTAAAAATGGTCAAATTGTAGTTGGAAATACGATGATGTTATCATTAGCCTGCGATCACAGAACCATTGATGGTGCTACTGGAGCGCAATTTTTACAAACTTTAAAAATGTTTATTGAGAATCCAGTAACTATGCTGGCATAATTAAGAAACAATTCTATACCAAT
>CAIRMK010000268.1 GCA_903879645.1 uncultured Bacteroidota bacterium | reverse complement strand
TCGGCAGAAAAATTGCAGAAATTTACCTTTTGGAGTTTAGGAAGTATTGGGAATTTATCATGGCAAAACATTTCCCTATTGATGGTGGCTGTTTTTATTGGATTACTCTTCAGTGTGTTTTCTATAAAATCATTAGACGCTTTACTTTTAGGAGAAAATTATGCCAAAAGTTTGGGTTTGAACATTAAAAAATCGCGCCGATTAATAATTTTAGCAACAAGTATTTTAGCAGGAAGCATCACTGCTTTTGCAGGACCAATTGCTTTTATAGGATTGGCGGTTCCACATGTAGCAAAATTAATTTTTCAAACAAGTAACCACCGAATATTATTTTGGAGTACGATTTTAATCGGAGCCATTATTATGTTATTCTGTGATATGGTTTCCCAGATGCCTGGATGTAATTTCACCTTGCCAATTAATGCTATCACTTCTATTGTTGGAGCACCAGTAGTGATTTGGTTATTAGTTCGAAAAAAAAGTATTGAGTAATTAGCTTTTAGTGTCCAAAAAATGAGTAACAAAAACATTCTTTCCGCATCAAATTTAACCATCGGTTATCCCACCAAGAAGGAGAATATCGTTATTGCTAAAAACCTCAATTTAAATTTAGAAGCGGGTAAACTAATTGCTTTAATTGGAATAAATGGAATAGGAAAATCAACACTTTTACGAACATTATCTGGGATTCAAAAACCATTGAGTGGCTCAGTCCATTTGAACGCTAAAAACATAAAAGACTTTAGCCAAGTGGATTTGGCTCAAAACTTAAGTTTAGTTTTAACAGAGAAATTACCACCAAGCAACTTAACTGTTTTTGAATTAATTGCCTTAGGAAGACAACCCTACACCAATTGGCTTGGAAAATTAACCGATGTAGATTTAGAAAAAGTAAATGAAGCTATTGCGCTTACGCAAATCGAACATCTATCCAATAAAAAATATTACGAAATTAGCGATGGCCAATTTCAAAATGTATTAGTCGCAAGAGCATTAACACAAGATACAGCCTTAATTATTTTGGACGAACCCTCCACTCACTTAGATTTATTTCATAAAGTTTCCTTGTTCAAATTATTGAAAAAACTTGCTAATGAGTCCAATAAATGTATTTTGTTTTCTACGCATGATATTGATTTAGCGATTCAATTATCAGATGATATGATTGTGATGACAGAAGATGCTGTTGTGCAGGATCAACCTTGTAATTTGATTTCAAAAGGTATTTTTAATTCACTTTTCAAAGACGAAAACATTATTTTTGATGGTGAAAAAGGGAAGTTTGTGGTCAGTTAACTGAACACTAATAACTGATTACTGACCTCTTAATCTAATCTGTCTTTTCGCTTCTCCCACTACAAAAGCAACCGAATTGGCAATATTAAAACTGCGAATTAAATCCGACATCGGAATCGTCAAATGATTTTCGAATTGAGCTATAACTTCTTGAGACAAGCCTACGCTTTCTTTACCAAATACCAACCAATCTTCATCATGAAATTCGGCTTCATAGATAGATTTTGAAGCATGAGAGCTCATCAAGAAAACTCTTGATTTGTCTTTAATTTGAATCATCCATTCAGCTACATTTTGATATTCCGTAACATCCAAATGCACCCAATAGTCCAAACCTGAACGCTTTAAGTTAGCATCATTAATCACAAATCCAAATGGATGAATTAAGTGCAAACGACTTTCGGTTCCAACGCTCAAACGACCAATATTACCTGTATTGTTTGGAATTTCGGGTTCTATTAAGACAATGTTTAACATAATTTATTTATTTACTCAGTGATTTGTTTATTTGTATAATCAGAAATAGAAAATTCATAACTCAAAATTCATAACTTCTTTCACTTCCCCCGCTTTTAAATTGTTCAAGAGAATGTTTCCAACTCGAACTCGAACCAAGCGCAAGGTTGGAAATCCAACAGCGGAAGTCATTTTTCTAACCTGTCGAAACTTTCCTTCGTTGATGGTAATGGAAAGCCAAGATGTTGGGCCGTGCCGCTCGTCTCTAATTTTCTTAGCGCGTTCTGGAAAATTTGGCATTTCATTTAAACTATGGGCTTGACATCTCTTAGTCAAGTATTTTTTACCATTAAAACCAATTAAAACACCATTCTTCAATTGTGCTATTGCTTCTTCAGTAATCATGCCGTCCACTTGAACGTAGTATTCTTTTTCTACTTTTTTGCTACGCACAATTTCACTCATCATGCCATCTGTAGTCAATAAAAGCAACCCTTCAGAATCTTCATCTAAGCGACCGATTGCCATAGTGTTTTCTGGGAAACTATATAATTCTCCAAGCAACTTTTTTGGACGTTTGAGTTCATAAATAAACTGACTCAAATAGCCATAGGGTTTGTAAATTAAGAAATGTTGGTGATGGGACATGGAATAAATTTGTAACAAAAATACTATTTAATCTGAGAAACTACTATTACAATTTTTAGTACATTTACATTCTTATAAAATTTCAACAATGACCGCAGTTTTACCTATTTTAGTAGTCTTTATCGTCGCCTTAGTCATTGGACTTTTTCTTGGCAAACAATTATTCTCAGCAAATTCTAAATCGGAGAAAGCTTCATTAGAAGAAAAATCAAATGGTTTGTTATCTCAAATTAATCAGTTGAAAGAGCAGTTTCAGAATGAACGTAATCAATTCGAAAAACAACTAATTGCATCAAATACTGAAAAAGAAACCATTCGTTCTGAAAAAGAATCACTAGCCATTCAATTATCCAAAAAAGAAACTGACTTTGAAAATCTTTGGGAACGAAACAAAGAACAAAAGCAAGAAGTGGAACAACTGCAAGAGAAATTTACCAAAGAATTTGAAAATTTAGCCAATAAAATTTTAGAAGAAAAGACGACTAAATTTACGGAACAAAATAAAGAAAACCTAAAAAATATTCTTTCCCCTCTTCAAGATAAAATCCAACTTTTTGAAAAGAAAGTCGAAGACACTCACAAAGAAAGCATTGATTATCATGCCGCTTTACGTCAACAAATACTGGGCTTGCGTGAAATGAATGAACAAATGAGTAAGGAAACCATCAACTTAACCAAAGCTTTAAAGGGGGATAGTAAAATGCAAGGAAATTGGGGGGAACTGGTTTTGGAACGTGTCTTAGAAAAATCAGGATTAGAAAAAGACCGCGAATATTTTGTGCAACAAAGTTTTGTAACTGAAGAAGGAAATCGAGTTTTTCCAGATGTGGTAATCAATTTACCTGACGGAAAGAAAATGATAGTCGATTCCAAAGTAACTTTAACAGCTTATGAACGCTATATTAATGAGGAAGATGACCATTTAAAAGCGCAACATTTAAAAGAACATGTCATTTCCATTAACCGCCATGTGGAACAATTGGGTAATAAAAACTACCAGGATTTATACCAAATGGAAAGCCCAGATTTTGTATTGTTATTTATCCCAATTGAATCAGCCTTTGCATTAGCATTAAATGAAGATACTGCCTTATACAACAAAGCTTTTGAGAAGAATATTGTAATTGTGACACCTTCAACTCTTTTGGCTACTTTACGAACGATTGACAGCATGTGGGCCAACCAAAAACAACAAGAAAATGCATTGGAAATTGCGCGTCAAGCGGGATCCTTGTATGATAAATTTGAAGGTCTAGTTGCTGATTTATTAAAAATAGGTAAGAAAATGGACGAAGCTAAAGTAGAATACCAAGGAGCGATGAATAAATTGGTTGATGGAAAAGGAAACCTAATTACCAGTGTTGAAAAATTGAAAAAAATGGGAGCCAAAGCCAAAAAATCACTTCCAGAAAATATAATCACTAGAGCTGAAAAAGATGAGTAATTTTAAAACCGTAAACGCCTCAAGAGTTACCATTTCACAATTAATGTTACCTTCTCACACGAATTTTAGTGGTAAAATTCATGGAGGTTATTTACTTTCCTTATTAGATCAAATTGCTTTTGCCTGTGCTTCTAAATATTCTGGAAATTATTGTGTGACGGCTTCAGTAGACACAGTAAATTTTTTAAACCCTATTGAAGTGGGAGAATTAGTAACATTGAAAGCAAGTGTAAATTATGTAGGAACTAGCTCCATGATTGTAGGTATTCGTGTTGAAGCCGAAAACATTCAAACTGGGAAAGTAAAACATTGTAATTCTTCTTATTTTACTATGGTAGCCAAAGATGAATTTGGAAAAAACACTAAAGTTCCTGGGTTGATTTTATCCAATCATGAAGAACTCAGACGATTTTATAACTGTGTAAAACAAGTTACAATCAAAAAAGAGCAAAATCTTCAAGAAGAAATATTTGATTTTAAATCACAAGAAGCTATATCGAATTTATCAAAGTATAATGTAAAACTTGAATGGAGTTAAATTACAATTCTACACGCTCAAATAGATTCAATTTATCAATATGCAACAACGTTTTGTTATTGTCTGTACTTCTGGTAAACATTGGTAAAAATTTAGCGCCATATACAATTTCATCAAAGGTATAAGAAGCTCTTTTCACTACAGTAGTACTATACATATCATCAAAAACCTTAATAAAAATGATAACCTCTCCCAGTGTGGTTTTGATATCATTTTCATTCATATTATAAAAAGGACTCCTTTCGGTAATAGGGTGAACCAAAGTCCAACTCAAAGTAAGCGATCCAACTTTTTCCAATTCTAAATCTAAAGTATAAAATTTATTTACCATTTTTCCCTCTTCTTCCATGTGAAGTCCAAGGGTCATTCGGGCTTCAGCATCGGTAAGATTCGTATTTTTATAAGGTGACAATCGCAACATCAATGCAGTTCCTTCTTGAAAAGGAGCAATTATTGCATTTTCTGAAAAAATAATGTGTGCTTTGGGCTTACTAAATCTCCCATAAAACAAACCAGTAGCAATGGCAAAACTCAACAAACCAAATAATGCTTCTATTGAGGCTACAAAACTGGTCATAAAACCGCTCGGACTAATATGCCCATATCCTACAGTGGTAAAGGTTTGTACACTAAAGAAAAAAGCTTGACCAAATTTATCCAGTGATGCTATTGCAGTAATTCCATTCAAATGTTCTACTCCCAGCAAATAATAAATACTGGCAAATGCAAAATTCACCAAAAAGTAAAAGGCAAAAACAATAAAGAAAAATTTCCATCTTGGAATGGTCAACATCGTATGATACCAACTGATGCTATCCAAAAAGCCAATACCCGTTTTTCTAACATTAGCATTTCCCGATTTGGTAACAAAACGCCCACCATAACTTGAGGCATTAGTGCCAAAACCAGTATTTTTAACGGCTTGCGCTTTTGAATTTATTTTTTTACGTAATGGCATAAGCAAATTTATTGTTACAAATCTACTAAAAAAAGAATGGAATAAACTCGCTTTTTAGATTCCTTATTTCAAATAAAAAGAATTCTATTCACTACTTTTGATGAAAATTTAAACAGCCAATATGTTCAAGTCTAAAGAGAATTTTGAAATCCAAAAAAAACTAACTTTAGTTATTGTTTCACTATTTATTATCAAATTAGTTGCGTGGTACTATACCAATTCAGTAGCTATTTTAACAGATACTTTAGAATATACTATCAATGTAATTAGTGGTTTCATCGGTCTATATAGTTTGTATTTATCCTCACTTCCAAAAGACAGAAATCATCCCTATGGACATGGAAAAGTTGAATTTCTATCGGCAACCATAGAAGGTACACTAATGGTAGTATCAGGTTTCGTTATCATATACGAAGCCATCGACAATTTAAAACATCCACATGTACTAAAACAATTAGATCACGGAATTTATTTAGTAGCACTAACAGGTTTAATTAATTATGTAGTGGGTCATTTTTCGATAAAAAACGGAAAAAAAAACAACTCACTAGCTCTTATTGCCACGGGAAAACACATGCAATCTGATACCTATGCAACTCTCGGAATTGTCATAGGCCTAATCATAATATATTTCACTCATTTAATTTGGATTGATAGCCTAGTGGCATTCATTTTTGCTTTTATCATTATTATTTCGGGCTATAAAATTCTTCGCACTTCAATAGCAGGTATAATGGACGAAGCTGATGACCAACTTCTTGAAAAAATGGTGGGCTATTGCAACGAAAACCGTCGTGAAAATTGGGTAGACCTTCATAATCTACGTTTCATTAAATACGGAGGAACGTTACATTTAGACTGCCATCTAACAATTCCTTGGTATTTCAACATCAACGAAGGACATAAAGAAGTAGACGAATTAGAAAAAATTGTAAAAAACAATTTTGGCGATAGTGTAGAACTTATGGTGCATACTGACGGCTGTCTCGATTTCTCTTGCAAAATCTGTGATAAAAAAGATTGTGCCGTTAGAAAACATGACTTCCAACAAAAAATTGAATGGACAATTGAAAACGTTTCAATCGATTGCAAACATAAAATAGATTAAACCTCATAATTTTACCTACATTTGATTTAGAAATAGAAAACTATGGAAACCAAACAAGACTTAAAACTTGCCGTATTAATTGATGCTGACAATGTGCCCTATGCTAATGTAAAAGAAATGTTTGAAGAAATTGCCAAATATGGCACTCCCACCTTCAAACGAATCTATGCCGATTGGACTAAACCAACTGTATCGGGATGGAAAAATGTACTTTTAGAAAACGCCATCACCCCGATTCAACAATATAGTTATTCGACTGGAAAAAACGCGAGTGATAGCGCTCTTATCATCGATGCAATGGACATTCTCTATACCGGAAAAGTAGATGGATTTTGCATTGTTTCTAGTGATTCCGATTTTACCCGATTAGCAACTCGTCTTCGAGAAGCAGGTATGAAAGTAATTGGAATTGGTGAAAAGAAAACACTAACCCCTTTTATCACCGCATGTGATAAATTTATATACATCGAAATTCTTAAAAAACCCGATGTCGAAATACAATCAGATAATAAAAAACAAATCAAAAACACTAAAGCGCCAAACAATAATGCCATCAGTAAAATTGACCCTAAAATCATCAAATTATTTGCCGACAGCATTGATGATTTAGAAGACGAAAACGGATGGGCATTCCTAGGCGAACTTGGCAACCTCATGCTCAAAAAGAAACCCGATTTCGATCCTAGAAACTATGGTTTTCCCAAAATGCTTGCCCTTATTAAAAGCATGAACAAATTCGTAATCGACGAACGAGAAAGTGGAAAAAACAACATCAAACATATTTATGTAAAAAGAAAATAAAGTCCAAGTTAAAGAAATTTATATTAATAAAATTTAAATATAAAAAAAGTAAATTATTCTTTTACCACCTTTTCTATTTTTACACCAAATTCATTATAAACTTTGACAAAGTAAATTCCAACAGAAAGATTTGAAATATCCAATGAAGTTTCATTTGTGTTAACTTGCGTAGCAATCAATTTTTTTCCACAAACATCAAACAACTCAATTGTATCAATATTTTTTTGACATGTAACATTCAAAAGGTTTTTAACAGGATTTGGATAAACTAAAATAAAAGAATTATTATTGTTAATTTCAGTTACAGATAAAGAAGAAGTCGAAGCTACCCAACTTGATGCTAAATTATTATCCAAATTTGTACTAGTTAATTGTAAATAACTTCCGTTACCATCAGGTGCTGTTGGCCAGGGAGCCGAATCAAAATATTGAACATTATCAATCACATTACCAAAAGCATCTACAAGCACAAGATTTTCTGATTTATTAGATAAGTTTCTAGTAAATTGACCAAAAGCAGCAAACCCATTTTGAGCTTGAAAGACAGCTAAATTAGAACATAAATACAAACTCGAATTTCCTGAAATAGTTGAATTATATGGAAATTGATACGTTAGTCCGAGTTCTTCAAAATAAATTCCCGATAGATTTACTGTTGCTGAACCCGTATTGGTGATTTCAATAAATTCTTGGTCATTACTGACAGGAAAACTCACAGAAGTAGTTGGATTGTAATTAATTTTAGTAATAACAAGAGGAGGAACGGCTACATTATTACATGCTGAATAGCTTCCCAACTGCGACATCATCCATGCAATTCGATTAGTGATAAATGTTTTAAGGTTTGCTATTTCAAGTGGATTATTGGGTATCGTATTCCATTTTTGATTTTCACGAACAATAGCTTCGTTAATCAATGCGATAATATTATCAATAAAAGTATTTAAAAAAGCAGCATTCATGGGCTGTCCAGCTTGTATCAGTTGATGAAACCGTTTAGATAAATAACATTTAAAGTTCGGATCATTAAATAAATCTGTCCAAAAAGGTGAACCTTCATTATCGCCATTAGAGAACTGCCAGGTGTCTATTTTGCTTCTATCATATCCCCAAAAAAACAAATCATTTCCAAGAGTTAAATTAAAATCCCAAATAGGTCCAGCTCTTAATTTTCCATTTCTATCTTTATGAAAATAGGTACTCAATTGATAACCATCTACATTTGCCGCAAATTCGTTTGACAACATAAAATCAACAAAAGAAGGAACATCTATTGTCGTAGTATAACCATCATACAAACTAATATTGCTTGCCGTTGATTCAGTTTGCAAATTTGAAAATTGCTCATAAATATAAGCATCTTGTTCGGGTGTTACATTTGCAGGTTTTGGTAATTCATGAATATAATTTACATTATTTGCTGTTGTCCATGCAATAGGATCGCCTCCAGTAGTTTTGTCAGCTTTCGTTATATATCCTCCTGTAAGATTATCTCCAGTAGTATCTGTAGACGTAATTTTTAATACATTTACCCTATTAGAATCGGCTTTTATTTTTTCTTCAAGCAAATAAAGCCCCATATATTCTCCATTAATAACAACTTCACAATATTGGGTTCTAGTCGCATAATTACCCATTAGTCTAGAAATATTGTAGGCCAAATAATCACGAATTAATGAGGAATCGAATGCTAATCCATTTAAAATCCAATCATTTTCAGAGGGCATTCCTAGTAAACTTACATTGTTATTGCTTGCATTATCAGACAATAGTGTTGTAAAACCATAAGCCTTTTTAGGAGCAGATTGAGATGTAGAACCTCTAATTTGGATACTTAATCGACCATTATAATTTAATAAAGTTGAAGTGTTTTGATCTGCAATATAATTTCTTGAACCATCAGTATGATAAATTATTTTCATCGAGCTCAATACAACAGGACTATCTGTAATTTCGTAAGGAAGACCAGTCCCAGCATCAATATCTGTAGTTATAATTACAATTGGCAAATTACTATCAGTAAAAGTTTGTGAACTGACATGAGCAACAAATAGCAAAAAAATAGCTGCTATAAAATATTTACTACTAAACAAGTAACCTTCTTTCATTTTGAAATATTTTTTATCAAATGTACTAAAAACTTATATTGGCTTGACTATTTATTTACTATAATACAATTCCT
>CAIRMK010000267.1 GCA_903879645.1 uncultured Bacteroidota bacterium | reverse complement strand
GTGGCAAATGCTATTCCATTGCCTAATAGAACAGTTTGCGATGAAGACGGCACTAATGATGGAGTATTTAATTTTAATTTATCGACATTAAGTAGCATTGTTTTAGGAACTCAAACTGGACCAGAATTTTCTGTAACCTATTATGAAAGTTTAAGTGATGCTTCCAGCAATACCAATCCTGTTTCTTATTCTACTCATACATCTTTATATGTGAGAGTTAATAATGCCTTAGCGCCAAATTGTTTTGATATAAAACCGTTTACAGTTATTGTAAATAAAATACCTGAACCAACTCCAAAAGATGGTATAGTTTGCATCCAAAGTGCTACTGGACATTTATTAAATGCCTGTATGTTATTCAGCGGATTATCATCTGCAACAAATACTTTTAAATGGTATAAACAAGGCCAACTAGTAGGGACTGGAGCTAATTATAATGCAATTTTGCCTGGAATATATAGTGTTATTGCAACAAATATAGTAACTGGTTGTCCTTCTAAAGAAGTTTTTGCTACTGTTATTGCTTCTGAACCTGCTATTGTTAGTTATGAAATAAGCGAAGATTTTGCGGAATCACAATCAATAACTGTTAACGCAACAGGAACCGGTGGTGATTATGAATATCAAATTGACAACGGTTCGTATCAAGAAAGTCCAGTTTTTGACAATATAACTTCAGGTTTACACATAATAACAGTTAGAGATAGAAATGGTTGTGGGCTTACAATTACTGACGCGATTGTGATAAACTATCCACATTTCTTTACTCCAAATGGAGATGGAATAAATGACACATGGAATATTAAGGATCTAAGAGATCAACCAATTTCTATTATATATATCTATGATAGATACGGAAAAATGATAAAAAAAGTAAAACCTTCTGGCGCAGGATGGGATGGAACTTTTGAAAACAATTTATTACCTGCAGATGATTATTGGTTTTCTGTCAATTATCAGAAAGATGGAGATGAGAAAGAATTCAAAGCTCATTTTGCTTTAAAAAGATAATAACCTAAAAAGACAATTAAATAAATATCCATTTGAATCCAAAAACCTCGAAGTGCAATTCGGGGTTTTTATTTTTATTTTGAAACTTCTATTGTACAATAATTATAAAAAATTAATTCTTTTTTAGTATCATGTTAATAATAATAAGCCATAGATTTTCCTTAATTTTGCTAACTTTGGAAAATTAGAAACTTAAAATTAATAATGTCTAGCATAATTCAATTACTTCCTGATCATGTAGCCAATCAAATTGCAGCAGGTGAAGTGGTTCAACGACCGGCTTCGGTTGTTAAAGAACTTCTAGAAAATGCAGTTGATGCTAAAGCTACAGACATTAAATTAATCATTAAAGATGCTGGGAAAGCCTTGGTTCAAGTAATTGATAACGGGGTAGGGATGAGTGTTACCGATGCTCGTTTATGTTTTGAACGTCATGCAACTTCTAAAATTCGTCAAGCAGAAGATTTATTTTCATTACATACAAAAGGATTTCGTGGTGAAGCTTTGGCTTCTATAGCCGCTATTGCACATGTAGAAATGAGGACCAAACAAGACCAAGAAGAATTAGGAAATCATATTGTCATTGAAGGAAGTAAATTTGTTTCTCAAGAGCCAGCTGTTTTGCCTAAAGGAACTTCATTTTCTGTAAAAAATCTATTCTATAATATTCCTGCGCGTCGCAATTTTTTGAAATCAGAAACTGTGGAATTGCGCCATGTAATTGATGAATTTCAACGGGTAGCTTTAGCTCACCCTAATATTTATTTCACAATGTATCATAACGGAAGTGAGATGTTTAACTTGCCTAATTCCAATTATAGACAACGTATTGTAAATGTTTTTTCAGGTAAGACCAATGAGAAGTTAGTTCCTGTTCAAGAAGAAACGGATATTCTTAGCATTCAAGGATTTGTTGGTAAACCTGAATTCGCTAAAAAAAATCGTGGAGAACAATTCTTCTTTGTAAATGATAGATACATTAAAAGTGGCTATTTGCACCATGCAGTGATGAATGCTTATGATGGTTTGTTGCCTAATGCTGCACAACCAAGTTATTTTATTTATTTACAAGTGCCACCACATACGATTGATATTAATATTCATCCAACCAAAACCGAAATTAAATTTGATGATGAACATGCTTTATATGCTATTTTACGATCTGCAATCAAACATAGTTTAGGACAATTTAATGTGGTTCCAGCTTTAGATTTTGATAGAGACCCCAATTTAGATACCCCTTATGAATATCAAAATAAATCAGCAGAGTATCCAACGGTTCAAGTGGATAGAACCTACAATCCCTTTGCTGATGAAAAACCGATAAAATCTACTTCTAGTGGAGGATTGTCCTTCAAGAAAACAGAAACTATGCAAAGTTGGGAAAGTTTGTATGTTGGTTTGAAGCAAGATACTATTGAAACAGAAACTTTTTCTTTTGAAAATGAAGAAGTGACAGCATCCTTATTTGATGAGAAAGAAGAAGAAAACACAATCAATCGAACCTACCAAATACACAAAAAATATATTGTTAGTCCCATTAAGTCAGGGATGGTTATTATTGATCAAAGTAGAGCGCATCAACGCGTTTTGTATGAGCAATTTTTAACCAGTATGACAGTGCATCAAGCTTCTAGTCAGCAATTGCTGTTTCCATTGCAATTACATTTTTCAAATAATGAAATGAAATTAATAGCTGAATTGCAACCTTCTTTGGCAAATACAGGATTTGTTTTTGAAGCATTTGAAACTGATGCAGTTCATATTTCAGGAATTCCTGTTAATACCACCGAAAGTGAAGTTTCAATAGTTTTAGAACAATTAATAAGCGATTTAGAAGACGGAATTCCTGATAGTAGTTTCAGTCAGAATGATACTATAGCCAAATCGATGGCAAAGAGTTTATCTGTTAAAACAGGGGTTTATTTAACTGAAAAAGAGCAAGAAAACTTGGTTAACAACCTTTTTGCTTGTAAAGAACCTAATGTTTCACCCTTTCAAAAACCAACTTTCATCACCATGCGTGTGGAAGATATCGATAAAAGATTTGCCCTATGATGAGAATAACTCCAGTTGTCAAACAACTATTACTATTAAATATTATTTTTTTTGTTGGATCACAGATACCAAGTACACATGCGTATCCATTGTTTTCTGAATTTTATATAGAAAACCCAAACTTTAAGATTTGGCAACCTTTGACTAGTATGTTTATGCATGCCCCAATGCCAAATTTTATGCATATCTTTTTCAATATGTTTGCTTTGTATTCTTTCGGTAGTGCTTTAGAACATTTTTGGGGAGGTACTAAATTTTTATTTTTTTACATTTCGTGTGGATTAGGAGCCATTTTTTTGAACGAGGGTATTCATTACTATCAGTACCATCATGCACTATCTTTATTGCAAGACGCTAATGTTTCTCCTCAAGAAATATTGACTTTTTTGAGTGAAGGGAAATACAATACTAAAATATTAGATACTATACCATTATCTAATTTAGAGGATATGTTTCAGGCATATAATTCGCAAACATTAGGCGCATCGGGTGCTATTTATGGATTGTTAGTGGCTTTTGCTTTTATGTTTCCTACTGCAGAATTGGGAATTATGTTTATTCCAATTCCCATTAAAGCCAAATATTTTGTACCAGGTTTATTGGCAATTGATTTGTTTTTAGGATTCAAAGGACAATCTATTTTTGGCGCTGGAAGTACAGGAATTGCACACTTTGCCCATATTGGTGGTGCTTTAACAGGATTTATAATGATGTGGATTTGGAAGAAAAATCAATTTAATAACAGACGTTGGAATTAATATGACAGTATTTGACGATTTAAAATTACAATACAAAATAGGTGGTGTTGCCAATAGAGTTATCTATTGGAATGTTGCTGTTTTTTTATTGTCACTGCTTTTCTTTTATCATTTTAATGGTGGTTATTTTGAGTTTCCAACTTGGATTTCTTTATCATCTAATCCTAAAGAAGTACTTTATTTCCCATACACTTTATTGACTTATGCCACAAGCCCTGCC
>CAIRMK010000266.1 GCA_903879645.1 uncultured Bacteroidota bacterium | reverse complement strand
TTCAAAAGAACAAGCAGAATTATTTTTAAATGAATGCCTTGCTGCCGGTCATCCTGTGGGTTGCCAGGTAGGTGTTTATTATCTCCCTTATTTCCCGAAAGAATATCGCTTTCATTTCAATGCTCATAATTTAATTGTTTATGGTTCCCAATGTTTTATGTATTTTTCTTTTGTGATGTGTTTGTTTTAAATTTTTATCTCCAGAAATAATACTAATACTACCATCAATTTCAAACATAGACAATTTGACTTCTTTATAATGTTCAACTCCGTGTTCCCGCATTGCTTCTTGTAATTCATCAGAGGTAATACCAATTTTTGCTAATGCATTAAAATCCACTTTCCCATTATGGATTAAAATTTCGGGTTTATCTTGCACTAAATTTTTAATAAATTTTGACTTCAACATTACTTTCTTAAAAATAATATTGATAACAAACAATGCAAAAGCAGCCACCACACCACCTAAAAGAGAAGTGTTATTTCCTACCATAGCATTTTGAACGGCATTACTTATTAGTAAAATCAGAATAACATCAGCCGTATTCAATTGCGATAATTCTTTTTTCCCAAAAATACGCAACGCCACAATCATAAAAAGATAAACAGAAACGCTCCGGATAATAATGTCTAAATAGGGGTTCATAAATTATTTACGTTTAATATTGTTTTCAATAGCTTTAATCATTTCGCCAGCAATGTCTTTATTGGTAGCACCTTCAATACCTTCTAGTCCAGGTGAAGAATTAACTTCTAATAACAGCGGTCCTTTTGAGGAGCGAATAATATCAACACCAGCTACACGCAAATCCATTGCTTTAGCGGCTTTGATAGCAATTCTTTTTTCGTCAGCAGTAGGTTTGACAACCGATGCAGTTCCGCCCATATGAATATTAGCTCTAAATTCTCCAGGTGCCGCTTCCCGCTGAATAGAAGCAACTACTTTTCCATCAACAACAAATAAGCGCAAGTCTTTTCCGTTAGCTTCTTTAATGAATTCTTGTACTAATATGTTTGCATTAAGACTTTTGAAGGCATTAATTACCGATTCGGCTGCTTTTTTAGTTTCTGCCAACACCACGCCTTTTCCTTGTGTGCCTTCCAATAATTTTACAATTAAAGGAGAACCACCCACCATTTTAATCAAATCATCAGTATCTAAAGGAGAATTAGCAAATCCAGTAGTTGGAATATCCACACCATTGCGCAATAATAATTGTAATGAAAATAATTTATCTCGAGATTGTGTAATAGCTGCCGCTGAATTCAAACAATAGACTTTCATGGCTTCAAATTGTCGCGTCAAAGCACAACCATAAAAAGTAATACTTGGACGAATTCTCGGAATAACGGCATCAAAGTTATCCAATACCTTTCCCCCGCGATAATGAATTTCGGGTTTATCAGCATCCAATTTCATATAACATTCTTTAATGTTTAGAAAATGCATTTCGTGACCACGCATTTCACCAGCCTCCATTATGCGTCTGTTACTATATAATTCAGGATTACTAGCTAATAAACCAATTCTTAATCCTGATCTATTTGGAATGGCATTCACGTATAAATCCTTAAGATTTTCGGTAGACGTTTGCCCTAATAAATATTTTTGTTCAGGATCTACCAATATTCGACCACTCATCGCTTCACGACCTAACAACATTCGGAAACCCATGGAATCTCGATTGGTTAAAGTCATTTCAATGGCCCAAATATCATTTCCAATGTTGATGTTGGATTGAATTACATACCGTTGTTCCCGAAATCCACTGGAACTTTTTACCACTCTTTTGTCTATTAAAAGAGCCTCGCAATGGATTA
>CAIRMK010000265.1 GCA_903879645.1 uncultured Bacteroidota bacterium | reverse complement strand
TGCACCCAGCATTTTAATATAACCATAGGAAATCAAACAAACCAAAGCCGATCCATAAGGAGCTGATGAAATAGCGGTAATGGCTTTTCTCCTCCAACTTGAATAATTGGATTACTAGCTAAAAAAGGCACTAATTTTTCGTTTACACAAATAGGTCCTACACCAGGTCCACCGCCACCGTGAGGGATAGCAAATGTTTTGTGTAAATTCAAGTGGCACACGTCTGCGCCAATGGTTGCAGGATTGGTTAATCCAACTTGAGCATTCATATTAGCCCCATCCATATAAACTAATCCGCCGTTGTCGTGAATTAATTGTGTAATTTCTATAATAGCACTTTCAAAAACGCCATGAGTAGAAGGATACGTTACCATCAAACAAGACAAATTGTCTTTGTGCTCAAGAGCTCTAGCTCTTAAATCTTCTACATCAATATTTCCTTCAGGAGTTGTTTTGGTTACAATAATGTTCATTCCCGCCATGGCTGCCGACGCTGGATTGGTTCCGTGTGCTGACGATGGAATCAAACATACATTTCTGTGATGGTCACCACGAGATAAATGATAGGCTCGTATAGCCATCAAACCTGCATATTCTCCTTGAGCTCCAGAATTAGGTTGCAATGTAGTCCCTGCAAAACCTGTTATTGTACTCAGCTGTTGCTCTAATTCTTTTAGCATGGTTAGGTATCCTTCGGCTTGTGCTACGGGAGCATAAGGGTGAATACTGTTCCAATTTGGCATTGATAATGGCAGCATTTCGGCTGCAGCGTTTAGTTTCATGGTACAAGAACCCAAGGAAATCATTGAGTGATTTAATGATAAATCTTTGCGCTCTAATTTTTTGATATAGCGCATCAATTGACTTTCAGAATGATGGTTGTTGAAAACAGCATAAGTTAAAAAGTCTGATTTTCTAATCAGATTTTCAGGAATCATTACCTCATTATCTAATTGACTAATTTCAACATTATCTTTTCCTAAGGCTTCTGCAAAAACGCTTATTATTTTATTCAAATCAGCAATAGAGGTAGTTTCGTTTAGCGAAATTGAAATCGTTTCCGCGTCGATATAATAGAAATTTATTTCATTTTTTTCTGCTACGGATTTTACTTTAACCGCATCTGCTTTGACTGCAATAGTGTCAAAGAAAGAGGTATTGGTGTTGTAAACCCCCAATTTGTTCAAGGCATCAGACAAAGTTACTGCTGAGGCATGCACTTTAGAAGCAATGTGTTTTAAACCACGTGGCCCATGATAGACGGCATACATTCCAGCCATCACAGCCAATAAAACTTGAGCCGTACAAATATTAGAAGTCGCTTTTTCACGTTTGATGTGCTGTTCACGAGTTCCTAAAGCCATTCGCAAAGCACGATTGCCATTTACATCAATTGTTACTCCAATGATTCTTCCAGGCATAGAACGTTTGTATTCCTCTTTAGTAGCAAAAAAAGCGGCATGAGGCCCCCCATATCCCATAGGAACTCCGAAACGTTGTGTCGTTCCCACAACAACATCGGCACCAAATTCCCCCGGAGGAGTTAATTTTACTAACGCTAAAATATCAGCAGCTACGGCAACTTTTATTTCTGCAGCATGAGCATTAGCAATAAATCCTGCATAATCATTTACTTGACCATATTTTCCTGGATATTGTAAAATAGCTCCAAAAAAATCGGGTGAAAATTCAAAATTTTCGTGATTCCCTATCACCAATTCAATTCCTTTTGGAGTAGAACGAGTTTGTAAAATTGATAATGTTTGCGGCAAAATCTCTGATGAAACAAAGAATTTATTGGCATTGTTTTTCTTTTGATCCCTTGAACGCACATCAAACAATAAAGCCATTGCTTCTGCTGCTGCAGTTCCTTCGTCCAGAAGAGATGCATTGGCGATTTCCATTCCGGTTAATTCGATAATGGTAGTTTGAAAATTCAAAATTGCTTCCAAACGGCCTTGGGCAATCTCTGCCTGATAAGGTGTGTAGGCGGTGTACCATCCTGGGTTTTCAAAAACATTTCTCTGAATAACTGCAGGAACTACGGTAGGGTGATATCCCAAACCGATATACGATTGAAACATTTTGTTTTTATTCCCTAATGATTGAATATGATTCAAATACTCATATTCTGACAATGCAGGGTCTATGTCTAATTCTTTTTTTAAACGAATATCGTCTGGTAAAGTTTCGTAAATTAATTGGTCTAATGTTTCAATTCCTATGGTTTTAAACATGTGTTGTAGGTCGCTTTCACGTGGTCCTAAATGGCGTAAAGCAAATGCATCTGTTCTCATTTGATATAGAATATGTAATGTTTGTGTGTGTTGTTAAGTGGGAACAAAAGTAATTATTAAACTTGTATTTTTTGGATAATAGGAAGGCTATTTTTTGGTAAATTTTCAACCAAAATCACTTCTTATTAACAGATTGACTAGTTTTGTAAGATGAAGGGGCTAAAAAAACTTTTTGATTTTTATATTAATTCAAGCATCCATGTGGCTTTATCGGTCTATTCTTTAGTATGGATGACACAATTTTTATTTCGAATCCAAAACGATTCTGCCACAGTCTATTTTGCTTTTTTTGGCACTATCGTAGGCTACAATTTTGTAAAATACGATGCCTTGGCAAGAACGCAGAGGCTACACATGAGCTTTCAATTAAAAGCAATTGCCACAGTAAGCTTGTTTTCGTTGATTCTCACAGGGTATTATTTTTTTCAATTGCAAAAAAGCACACAACTGATTGGAGTTTTTTTTCTTATTACCACATTATTGTATACGTTACCGTTCTTTCCAAATACCAAAAATGCTCGAAATTGGGCTGGGATTAAAATTTACATAGTGGCCTTGTGCTGGGTTGGTGTTACTATCGTACTTCCTATCATCAATGTCCATATCCCCATAACCTCTGATTTTTATTTGAAAGGTATCCAGCGGTTTTTATTAGTTTTTGTACTGATTTTAATCTTTGAGATTATTGATTTGCAAAATGATGACCCCCATTTAAAAACGGTTCCACAACAAATAGGAGTAAACCCAACCAAAATGTTAGGGCTAGTTTTACTTTGCATATTTTGTCTTTTAGAATTTTTTAATACCAACACCAACGATAATTTCAAAATTCAATTGATTTCACTCCCATTGCAAGTGATAGTATCTATTCCTGTCGCTGCTTTTTTAGTCTTCGCTACTCCTTATCGGTCTAAATATTATTCTTCGTTTTGGGTGGAAAGTGTACCGATTTTTTGGTGGATTCTATTGTTGATTTTTAAATAAAAAGACCGAAGTGCTAACCTCGGTCTTTTTTTTATTTTTATTTTTTGTATCTATATCAAACCAGCACGTTTCAACAAAGCATCCGCCTTCGGTTCTTGACCTCTGAAACGTTTGTACAATTCCATTGGTAATTCTGTTCCGCCTTTTGAAAGAACATTATCTTTGAATTTGGTAGCTATTTCTTTATTAAAAATTCCTTTTTCTTGGAAATAGGCAAACGCATCGGCATCTAAAACTTCCGCCCATTTATAACTATAATATCCAGAAGAATAGCCACCTTGGAAAATGTGAGAGAAAGAAGTACTCATACAATTTTCAGCCACATCAGGATATAAACTTGTGCCTTCCATTGCTTGTTTTTCAAAAACTTTAACATCAGCAATAGTTTGAGATTTTCCGTGATAAGTCATGTCTAAAATTCCGAAGCTCAATTGTCGTAACGTTGCCATTCCTTCTAGAAAACTTGCACTTTCTTTGATTTTTTCAACATATTCTTGAGGAATGATTTCTCCAGTTTCGTAATGTTTTGCGAATAAAGCCAATGCTTCTGGTTCGTAACACCAATTTTCCATCACTTGACTTGGTAATTCTACAAAATCCCAATAAACCGAAGTTCCAGATAAACTTGGATAAGTTGTATTGGCTAACATGCCGTGTAACGCGTGACCAAATTCGTGGAATAAAGTTGTTACTTCATTGAAGGTTAGAAGTGAAGGTTTGGTTTCTGTTGGTGGTGTGAAATTACAAACGATTGAAACGTGTGGTCGTTCGTTGATTCCGTTTTTCACCGCTTGCGATTTATATGATGTCATCCAAGCTCCATTTCGTTTTCCTTTTCTTGGAAAAAAATCAGAGTAGAAAACAGCAACTAAATTATTGTTTTCATCCAAAGCCTCAAATGTTTGAACGTCTTCGTGGTATTTATCAATATCAAATACTTCTTTGAATGTGATTCCGTATAATTTTTCTGCAATGGTAAACGCTCCGTTTTGGACATTTTCCAATTTGAAATAGGGTTTTAAAATCTCATCATCAAAGTTGAATAATTTTTGTTTCAACTTCTCAGAATAGTAAGCTCCATCCCATTTTTCCAATTGTTCAATTCCGTCTAATTCTTTTGCGAAAGCGGTTAATTGAGCAAATTCATTTTGAGCAGCAGGTTTTGCTTTTTCCAGTAAATCATTCAAAAACGATTGTACTTTCTCTGGATCTTGAGCCATTCGTTCTTCTAAAACAAAATGCGAATGTGACTCATAACTTAATAAATTAGCTCGGTTATGGCGTAATTCTACGATACGTTTTACGTTTTCTTTGTTATCAAATTCGTTATCTTGAAAAGATTTTTTTCCTGCAGCAATGGCGATTTCTTTACGCAATTCACGATTGTCAACATAAGTTACAAAAGGTAAATAACTCGGGAAATCTAACGTAAAAACCCAACCTTCTAATTCTTTGGCTTTTGCCAAACTTGCAGCCATTTCTTTAGCACCATCAGGCAAACCTTTTAAATCACTTTCATTAGTAATATGCAATTGATAGTTGTTAGTTTCTGCCAAAACATTTTCACCATAAGTCAATTTAATTTTGGCTAATTCAGTATCGATTTCACGTAATTTTAATTTGTCTTCTTCATTAAGTAAGGCCCCATTTCTAGAAAAACCTTTGAATTTTTTATCCAATAAAGTGGCTTGTTCAGTAGTTAAAGTCAAGTTGTCTTTTTGATCATAAACTGATTTTACACGTTTAAATAAATCTTCGTTAAGTGCAATATCGTTACTGAATTCGGTTAATAAAGGTGAAACTTCTTGTGCAATTTTTTGCATTTCGTCACAAGTTTCCGCCGAATTTAAATTGAAGAAAATAGAGGACAATCGATCTAATGGCTCACCCGAAAAATCTAAGGCTACAATAGTATTCTCAAATGTTGGAGCCTCATGATTATTAATGATGGCGTCAATTTCTGCTTTTGCTTTAGCAATATTTTCGATAAATGCAGGGTGGTAATCTTCTAATTTTATTTGCGAAAAAGGTGCAGTATTGTGTTTGGTATTGAATGTTGAAGTAAGTGTTTTCATTTTTTTGTATCACAGAGTTTCACGGAGTTTTTTCACAAAGATTCACAGAGAATTTTGTGAGACTCTGTGTTGACTTCGTGTAACTCAGTGTATTTTTTTTATTTTTTTAATTCGCTTGAAGCTTTATTCACAGCTTCTTTCAGACTTTCTTTGTAGAAAATGATTTTGTCAAGCACACATTTATTATGACTTCCGATTATTTGTGCTGCTAAAATTCCTGCATTTTTGGCTCCGTTTAAAGCAACCGTTGCGACAGGAACTCCTCCGGGCATTTGTAAAATTGATAAAACGGAATCCCAACCATCGATAGAGTTACTTGATTTTACAGGAACTCCAATTACAGGAAGTGGCGACATAGACGCAACCATTCCAGGTAAATGAGCAGCACCGCCAGCACCAGCAATAATTACTGAAATTCCGCGTGTGTGTGCATTTTTACTAAAATCAAATAATTTTTCTGGAGTTCTATGTGCTGAGACAATATCCACTTCAGTTTCGATGTCAAATCCTTTTAAGATGTCGATTGCTTCTTGCATCACTGGCATATCGGAAATGCTTCCCATTATTATGGCTACTTTGCTCATGGTTTTTTATTTAATTTCACTAATCACTCTTATACTATTCTTAACTTCTTCTGCAATTTTTCTAGCTTCCGCCATATTTTCATTCACAATTGTAACGTGTCCCATTTTTCTAAAAGGTCTAGTTTCTCTTTTTCCGTAAATATGTGGTGTTACACCATCAATTGCCATTATCTTTTCTATGTTTTCATAAACTACTTGACCAGAAAAACCTTCTTCGCCGACCAAATTTACCATAATTCCAGCAACTTTACTATCTGTATTTCCTAAAGGCAAGTTTAAAATGGCACGCAAATGATTTTCAAATTGTGAAGTATAGCTTGCTTCAATCGAATAATGTCCAGAATTGTGCGGTCTTGGAGCGACTTCGTTTACTAAAATTTCATCGTCTTCTGTTTGAAACATTTCTACGGCTAATAAACCAACGTGATTGAAAGCTTCTGAAACTTTTAAGGCAATTTCGGTAGCTTTTTGTGCTACTTTTTCATCAATTCTGGCAGGACAAATTACATACTCCACTTGATTGGCTTCAGGGTGGAATTCCATTTCAACGACGGGATAGGTTTTCACTTCGCCCGAAACGGAACGTACCACTATTACTGCTAATTCATTTTTAAATGGTACCATTTGTTCAGCAATGCACTCCACATTTGGAAGTGATTGTAGGTCTTCAATGGTTCTTACTATTTTTACACCATTTCCATCATAACCAAATTGTGCACATTTCCACACAAAAGGAAAGGATAGGTTTTCGATTTTTGATTTTAATTGATTCAAATCTTCAAATCGCTGATGAGTTGAAGTTGGAATAGTATTTTCAACATAAAAATCTTTTTGACGACCTTTATTCTGAATCAATCGTAAGGTTTTGGGTGAGGGATAGACTGCTAATCCTTCTGCTTCTAATTTATCTAAAGCATCTAAATTTACATTTTCAATTTCAATAGTAAGCACATCCACTTTTTTTCCGAATTCATAAATGGCATCAAAATCCATCAAATCACCAATAAAAAATTCAGTAGCTCCAAATTGACTTGGTGCTGCTGCGCTTGGGTCGATAACATAGGTTTGAATGTCGAATTTTCTAGTTTCAGCCAAAAGCATTTTGCCTAATTGACCGCCACCGAGAATTCCCAGTTTAAAATCGGAAGAAAAATAATTCATTGTGTTGTTGTAGTTGTTTGCGCAAAGATAAACATTTGAAAATTATTTCAATCGTTTCAAAATGTCTTTCACAGCAAATCGATAACCCGGAGTTTGATTACTAAAATCTTTAGAAAGGATTATTTTTAATTCCTCGTTTACCCAATCGTATTTCTTGCCAAGTTCATACAAAGCTCTCATCGAATAAGCTGCAGTTGCCGCTAAATCTTTATCAATTAATCGGTCCAAACAAGTTTCAATTATTTTCTCTTCTTCAATTTCGGTTAAGCTAACTTTCTTGCTGTTGCATAAAAACATGCAGATTTTTGAAGTAGGACGTAATGCTTTGTCAATTTTAAAATCAGGTAAAGTTTCGCAAAATTTATCTATAAAAGGTATAAATAACTCGATTCGTTCTTCACAAATTAGTTCCAAAATCCAACAAGCTTTATGATGGTTTTTGTCTTTGGTGTCGAAGGCAATATCGGTTAAATCCTTTAAATAGTTTCGGTTAGAGTAGACAAAGTTCTTATTGTCATCTCTACTTTTTCTATGTGCCGAGCTTTTAGCTATTTGATTGTAAAATTCTGCATCCATTCTGTAAATATATCAAATTAGCAAAAAACTCAAAATACTTGTTACTAAATAGTTATTAGTTCGTAAATTTGCCTCTTTATTTTTAAAAACAAACACACAATGATACATCTTCACGATAAAACTTTCGAGCCTTTTATTTCTTCAGAAGAAATTGATTTTGCAATTGCAAATATGGCCAAACAAATGGACGACGATTTTTTTGATGAAATTCCGGTTTTTGTTGGAATTTTAAATGGTTCTTTTATGGTAATGTCCGATTTAATGAAACATTACAGAGGAATGTGTGAAGTGAGTTTCATGAAAATGGCTTCTTATGAAGGAACAGCATCTACCAATGATGTAAAACAACTAATCGGAATCAACGAAAATTTGGAAGGAAGAACTGTTGTTATTGTTGAAGATATTGTAGATACAGGAAATACGATAGAAGAATTAAAAGCAATTTTCAAATCAAAAGGAGTAAAACACTTGAAAATTGCAACCTTATTCTTTAAACCAGAAGCGTATAAAAAAGATATTAAAATCGACTATATTGGAATCAGAATTCCAAATAAATTCATCGTTGGATATGGTTTAGACTACGACGGATTAGGAAGAAATCTTGCAGACGTCTATCAATTAGCACAATAAATAAGAATTCAGTTATCAGTTTACGGATAACTGACAACAATAATAACTAATAACATACAACTTTTTACAAAATGATCAACATCGTTCTTTTCGGAAAACCAGGTGCAGGAAAAGGCACACAAGCTGAATTTTTAAAAGAAAAATATAATTTAACCCACTTATCAACAGGCGATATTTTTAGATTCAATATCATGAATGGTACAGAATTAGGGAGATTAGCCAAAACCTTTATGGACAAAGGCGATTTAGTTCCCGATGAAGTAACGATCCAAATGTTGCAAAGTGAAGTAGATAAAAACCCACATTCATCAGGATTTTTATTTGATGGTTTTCCAAGAACATTAGCACAAGCTAAAGCTTTAGATAATTTTTTAGAGTCTAAAAGTCAAAATATTACAGCAACAGTTGCGCTTGAAGCAGACGATAATATTTTAGTAGCTCGCTTATTGGAAAGAGGAAAAACTTCTGGAAGACCAGACGATCAAGACGAAGAAAAAATCAGAAACCGTTACGACGAATACAACCAAAAAACAGCGCCATTGATGGATTACTACAAAGCGCAAGGTAAATTTCATTCCGTAGATGGTATAGGAGCAATCCAAGAAGTAACAGAAAGATTGACCGCTGTTTTCGATACGTTGTAGTCGATTTCAAGCGTTCGGAGATAAATTTCGAGCATTCATTTTTTTTTTAGATATTTGCACACAGAAAAGGAGCTATTTCCGATAATAGGGATGTAAGCTCTTTTTTTTGTAAAATAGAGTTGTGAAAATTTTATCCAAACCACATGCTTAAGGAATTATATAATATTGCTTTAAACAATAAAATGAAGGTGATGTTGCTGAATTAAGGAGTGTATTGAAGTATGTTAAAGTGACAGGATTCAGTAATCAGTTCTAAATCGCTGACAGCTGAACAATAAATAAAAGGACTTAATATTTGAAATTAAAAGGAAACAGCTAGTGTTTGCTCGATATTTTCAGATGTAGTAATAAATAAATAAGAGGCAAAATGACAGAAGGTAACTTCGTTGACTACGTAAAGATATATGTTACCTCCGGAAAAGGAGGTAAGGGTTCTACGCATTTACACAGAGAAAAATTTATTGAAAAAGGTGGTCCCGATGGTGGTGATGGTGGTCGTGGTGGACACGTATATATGAGAGGAAACAAAAGTCTTTGGACCCTTTTTCATTTGAAGTTTGTAAAGCACATGCGTGCGGGTCATGGTGGTGATGGAGGAAGCTCTAGAAGTACCGGTCACGATGGTGAAGACAAATACGTAGAAGTACCATTAGGAACCGTTGTAAAAGATATTGAATCGGGTGAAATTCTTTTCGAAATTACCGAACACGGCGAAGAGCGTATTTTGGCTCAAGGTGGAAAAGGTGGTTTAGGAAACTGGCACTTTAGAAGTTCCACCAACCAAACACCAAGATATTCACAACCCGGATTGCCTTCTACAGAGTTAGATGTTATTCTAGAACTTAAAGTATTGGCCGATGTTGGTTTAGTAGGTTTCCCGAATGCAGGAAAATCTACGTTGCTTTCAGTATTGACTTCTGCTAAACCTAAAATAGCCGATTATCCGTTTACAACGCTAAAACCGAATTTAGGAATTGTGGCGTATAGAGAATTTCAATCGTTTGTAATTGCCGATATCCCTGGAATTATTGAAGGTGCAGCCGAAGGAAAAGGATTAGGACATTACTTCTTGCGTCACATTGAACGAAACTCAACACTATTGTTTTTAGTTCCTGCCGATGCCGATGATATCAAAAAAGAATACGAAATTCTATTGGATGAATTGCGTCGTTACAATCCTGAGATGTTAGACAAAGACCGTCTTTTAGTCATCTCCAAATGCGACATGCTCGACGACGAGTTGAAAGCCGAAATGAAACAAATTTTAGACAAATCCAAATTAGGAATTCCTTACATGTTCATTTCCTCTGTTGCACAACAAGGATTAACTGAACTAAAAGACAAACTTTGGGAAATGCTAAACGTAGAAGACGAAAAGCCAGACAACAGTCACGGTTTGTAGAATTGTATATGAATCAATCATCATTATTTAAAAACAAAAAGAAAGTGTCTTTATAAAATAAAATTCTTGAAAATTGATTGTTTGAATTTTTGTTTCCAAAAGGAGTACGTATAGAATATAAAGGGGTGATTTCACTAGTTGTGAGTCACTCTTTTTTTTTGTATCTATTTTTGTAAGTTGTTTTTGAATGTTTAAAAATTATTAATAAAACCAAATTTGTATTGATAAGAACTTAATTCTTATGATAAGAGTGAATGATGTAATTAATAGTTTTTATTCTGCAACTCTTATGCTACTATTGATAATCATCTTTGCATTAATTATTAAATTACAATTTATTAAATAATTAAAAGAAATTAATAAGTTGTTTTTGTCTCTTTTTTTTATTGAGATACTGATTAATTCTGAATTATAAATGTTCATTTTTAAGATCTACCCCTGCATTAAAGGAAAAGAGGTCTATTACGGCTGAAGATTTGTAGACAATTGAGCTAAAATAAAGTAATAATTTATTAGTCTAAATGCATTTTCCTTTAGATAAAAAAAATGATGTGTAGATAGAACAACTATCTGAGTTAGTTATCGAAGATATTTTATACCGATGTATTCCCAAACTAGTTTTTAGCGGTAAAAGACAATAGTTGATTTGATAAGAATACTTTTTGTTTTTTTATAATTGAAGAAAAGAATAATTAAGTAAGATTCTTTGATAAATGATTTCAATTAGATTATGAAGATAATTTAATTATTTTTAATGTTTTTTATTGTAGTAAAATACATATAAAAAAACATAAAACAATCATTTAAACGAATAAAAAAGTATTTAAACGATAGAAAACTGCATTTTAACGATTGTTGATATCTATTTATTATTACTTTTATCCCGAAAAATGTATTTAAGATTTTAATATAAATATTTATTAATAACAAAATTAATAAACACAAGTTTCCATAAATTAAATTGATTATGAAAAAAGTAATACAAGATTCGCATTTGACCTTAAACTTAAAAGTTCTATTTTTAAGTTTATTTCTTTTGGATAATGAATCAAGAAAAATGATCATATTCAAAAAATCATTATTCACAATTGCCTTGTTTTTTTGTGCAATTTTTGTTCAAGCCGCCACCATTACAAGTACTACAACAGGAGGGACTTGGTCAACAGGCTCAACATGGGTTGGAGGAGTTGTGCCAGGAACAGGAGATACAGTTATTATTGCTACAACAGGTGCTAATTCAGTCAATATTACTGGAAATATTACACAAACAGCAACAGGTTCGATAACAGTAAATAATGGTGCCTTACTTACCATGAGTGGTGGTACAATTACTTTTGGAATTTTAACCGTTAACAACGGTGGTAAAATTACAATCAGCAGAAATACAACTATTCTTGGTGCAACCAATATATCAGGTACAATTAACTTTGGTTCCACATCGGGAACTACCCGAACAATTACTTTTAGTGGGGCGGTTACTTTAAACTCTGGTGCAGTTTGGGATGAAACCAATCTTGGAGCCAATGCTGTTAAAGATACTTATGTAATAAAAAGCAACTTTACAAATAATGCTACAACTTTTACTCCGTTAGTAGGAAGTCCTCACAATTTTACAGGAACAGGAACCTTGTCTGGTAGTACTACAACAGCAATGCCAACCGCTACATTTACTGGAGCTTATACCAATAACGGAACGTTTTCTTCTGCAACCGTATTAACAGTTACTACAGTAACACTTACAAACAATGGAACAATTACTGCGCCAACCTCTATTGCAGGTACTGGTGGAATTACTCAAGGAGCAACAGCTATTTTAAACATTGGCGGAGCTTCCACTATAACAACATTGACCGCAACTGCTACTGGAAATACAGTCAATTATACAGGTGCTGCACAAACTATTCATACAGGTAATTATGATATCTTAAATTTTTCGGGAAGTGCTGCTAAAACGTTAACAACAGGAACAACAACAATTAGCACACTGACTCTAAGCGGAACAGTAACAACTACAACGGTAGTAAATCTTGCGATTACTAATAATCTTACGGTAAACAGCGGTACTACTTTTACAACGGGAGTTAACTTTACGCAAAGTGTTGGAGGAACAACTTCAGTAAGTGGTTCATTAGTTTTAGGAGGAACTGGAACCAAAACCTTTACTGGCGATGTAACGCTAAATTCAGGAAGCGTTTGGAACGAAACAGGAGTGGCAACTATTAATTATGGAGGAAATTTCACTAATAATGCTACTACATTTACTGCAAATACGGGTACACATAATTTTACTGGAACAACAAAGATTATTAGCGGAGCCACAACAACAAGTATCCCTACCGCAACTTTTACAGGAGCTTATGCCATAAATAGTGTATTCACTGCTGCTACATCACTTACTGTAACTGGTGTTTCGGTTACCAACAATTCAACTGTAACAGCAACTACGGCATTAACTGGAACAGGTAATTTTGTTCAAGGAACAACCGGAATTTTAAATCTTGCTGGAACAATAACAATTACTACCCTTACAGCTACTGCCGTTGGCAACACTGTTAATTATACAGGAGTTGCACAAACAGGTAAGGCTACTACATATGATAACCTTATTTTATCAGGTTCAGGAGTTAAAACATTTGCTACTACACCAACCATAAATGCTATACTGTCGATGGAGGGAACTGCTACAATTTCAATTATTCCAACTTACGGAAGTAGTGCAACATTACAATACAATACAGCAACTGCAAGAACCGCAGGTGTCGAATGGATTACTCCATTTTTAGCTACAGGTGGTATTCTTATAAAAAACACGGGAGCTATTACAACTCCGGGTGTAGTTCAAATTGGAAATAATACTAGTGTCCCATTGAATATTAATGCTGGAGCAACATTAACAACAGGAGCAAACCTTATCACTTTTCATGGAAATTATACAAATAATGGTACATTTACGGCTAGTACAGGAGGAGTAACCATTGCAGGAACAACTGCTACACAATCTATTGATGATTTTAACACTACAGGTGCAGTTACATTTACTAAAGCTTTTGGTACTGCAATATTCGTAGGAAATATCACAGGAGGGACATTAACAATCAATGCTGCAGCAGGTACTTTAAATTTAGGAGTTGGATTAACAAATACTTTTACTGGAATTGTAACACTTACTGCTGGAGTTTTAAACGGAGGCAGTAGTACTTTAAATGAAAATGCTGCTAGCACAACCGCTTGGAATGGAACAGGAAGTATTTTTGTGCCAGCAACTAGTACCATTAATTTTGGTGCCGCAGGAGCTCAAACAGTTGCTGCCAATTCTTCTTTTTACAATCTTGGTTTTTTAGGCTCTGGTATAAAAACAATTAGTAATGCTACTACTGTCAATAATAATTTTTCTGCCAGTGGAACCGCAGTTGTTAATTTAGGAACAGGTCTTACACATACTTCAGTATCGTTAACACTTGGAGGTGCTTCTCAAGTTATTGGAACATGGGGATCAACAGCTTCTACAGCCTTGAATAAAAACGCAACATGGTTTGGATCAACTGCAACAGGTACAATTAATGTTAATTGTGTTGCTCCATCAGCTCAAACAAGTGGAGGAAATCAAACAATATGTTCAACTGCATCAATACCAGCACTGACTGCAACAGTAACCACTGGGCAAGTTATAGATTGGTACAATCAGGTAAGTGGAGGAACACTTTTATTATCAGGGTCTTCTTCATATACACCTTCTGGAGCAGGAACTTTCTATGCAGAAACAAGAGTGACAGCAACAGGATGTTTAAGTGCAACCCGAACAGCAGTAAAACTTACTATTAATACGAATCCTACAGCACTTTCATTAACAGGAAGTACTATTTGTGCAAGTCCAGGATCAAACGGAACAATTTCTTCAACAACATCAGCTATTGGAGTTAATTATCAATTATATAATTCAAGTAATGCAACCGTTCAAGCTTCTGTAGCAGGAACAGGTACTGCTTTAAACTGGACAACACTTGCAGCTGGAACAGGATATTATGTTATTGCAACAAATGCAACTTCGGGATGTACTACAACTAGTGCTTCTGTAAATGTTGCTACCAACCCCAACCCAACCACTCTAGTTTTATCGGGTAGCACAATATGTGTAAGTCCAGGAGGGGAGGGAATAATTACCTCTACAACTTCTCAAACAGGAGTAAACTATCAATTATATGATTCTGGAAATGTAACTTTACAAGCGCCTCAATCAGGTACTGGAAGTGCTTTAACTTGGGATACTTTAAATGCTGGGTCAGGATATTATGTTATAGGAACAAATGCGTCATCGGGCTGTGTTTCTTCCAATAGTAATGCGGTTACTATTGCTACAGTGGCTAATCCAATTGCACTAGTTTTAACGGGAAGTACAATTTGTGCAAGCCCTGGTGGAAACGGAACAATCACATCTACAACCTCTGTCATAGGGATAAATTATCAATTAAATGATAATTTAGGAAACGATATAGGAACCGCTATAGCTGGAACAGGTGCTGCGCTTACTTTTACTGGAGTTCCAGCAGGAACAGGTTATTATGTTGATAGTACAAATGCGACAACAGGTTGCGTAGCGCCATCAAGTAATGCAGTTGATATACTAACAAATCCAAATCCAACTGACAAGACAGTAACAGTTTCTTCGGCATCGGTTTGTACAGGTACGGGCGCAAATGTTATTGTTGCAGGATCACTTGCAGCAGAAAACTATCAATTAAGAAATGATCCATCAAATACTAATATTGGTTCTGCTCTTACAGGTAATGGAAGTAGTTTGAATTTGCCAACTGGAAATTTAACGATTGATACAACGTTCAATGTACTAGTAACAACAACGGCAACAGGATGCACTACGCTATTATCCACGACGCCAACTATTACAATTACACCAGCCAATACAGTTAGTGCAGCATCAAGTACACCAACATTATGTATCAGTACAGCGCTAACAGCTATTACACATACTACCACAGGAGCTACAGGAATAGGAGCCGCTACCGGTTTACCAACAGGAGTAACTGCAACGTGGGCAACTAATACTATAACTATTAGTGGTACTCCAACTGCATCAGGAACATTCAATTACAGCATCCCATTATCAGGAGGTTGTGGAACAGTAAATGCTACAGGAACTATCACTGTTACACCAGCCAATACAGTTAGTG
>CAIRMK010000264.1 GCA_903879645.1 uncultured Bacteroidota bacterium | reverse complement strand
TGTACATTTTATTTTATACCAATTAATATACTAATAAAGATTAACGTCTAAAATTCTCCAAAATTTCACTAATTATTTTACAAATATATAGAATTATAGCAAATACGCTATAATAAAACAATTTTTTTTATCTTCATTTTGGTAAATTAAAAGGAATGATAATTTATCAAGGATTTTTACATTTGATGAGGAAGGATTGCAGTTGTTAGCAAAACGACTAAAAGAAATTCGTTCAGAAAAAGGTATCAGTCAAGAAGAATTAGCCTATCGTTCAGAATTAACACTTTCGCAAATTGCAAGGATTGAAATTTCAAAAACAAATCCTACTATTAGTACTCTATTCAAAATAATTAGAACCTTAGAGATTTCCCCTTCTGATTTATTCAATTTTGATTTACCTACAAGTAGCAAAGAATAATTAGTTTCAAATTATAATTTTTAAATATCTCTATTGGTTTAATAAGTCATAGAGAATAAGTATTATTCGAAAGTATTATTGGACAATCTTCAATCTTTATTTATTTTCTCAAAAATATTAAAACATACAAAGCACTATTAAAAAAAACCGCCAATTTACATTGGCGGTTGGATTGGTTTATAGTTTATCAAGCTGAATTACTAGTTCTGTGGTTGTGCCTCGGGTGACGATGACAAAAGCAGTTTTGGTTTTGTAACCTTCGGCTTGGATGGTGAATTCTTGTTTGCCGGCTCTAACTGTACCGAATTCTATCATGCCATCTTGGTCGGCGGTGATGGTTTGGTTGGTTAAGATTTTGGTGGCTGTTGCTGTTTCAATAGGCAGGTGAGTATCGGCGGTTTCAATGTGGAATATCACATGGTTGTGGCGCGTTACGGTACTTCCTATTTTACTTTGAGCATCGAACTGACGGCTCAACACGCTGTCTGGAAAGTAAGAATGAATTAAGTCGCCAATATTCATAATTATTTGGTCTAGTTCGTTGGTAAGAATTTCAATTTCGTCGGTACCGGTTACTTTTTGATTTTCTTTGCTGCTTTCTGGAGCGGTGATAACTTCTTTGAAGTTGTTGATAGCCTTTTCCATCTCGATAACATTCTCTGGGGTGATGTTAGTTAAGATTGTTAGATTGCTTTTGATTTTATCTTTAGTTGCGGTGGCTCTTGCAAAGGCTAATTCGGCATCAACTTGAGAGTAATAGCTAAAGGGATGGGATAAGGCTTGCGCTAGCGGTGCATTATTAGCTTGATTTGCTTTTACACGACCGCGAAGTGAATAGATGACAATGGTTTTAGCCATCGCTTCTTTTAATTCTTCTTTGAGGGTAGCTTCGCCTTTGATGTCTTCTGACTGAATAGCAGCTGCTGTTTCAATTTTATCGAGTGTTTTATCTAGCAGAATTTTTTCATCTGGCATATCTTCAATACTGTCTAAGTCTGTTGCATGTTCTACCCATAATGCTTGTACTCTTTTTCCGGCTTCGTAGCCACTAATTTGTCGTTTTCTCATGGTGCATTTCTAATTAAATTAATATTATTTAGTTATTCGGTTAAGACGAATTTAAAAAAAGAGAATGGGAATAAAAAATTTTATTATTGCTTTTTTATTATCTTAAATCATAATTTATAGATAATTCAATATATTTTTTTAATTAATTTTTATTCTATGAGTTAAAAATATATATATTTAAAAAATTATTTTAACCTTAACGACTTAAGCAAATCTTAAGAAAAATCGGTCTTTGAGGTTTTATGAGGTTTGTTTATTACAGAACGCTTGCAAAATTTATATAGGAGTAGTCAAATTATTTTTCTTAAAGTTGGTTTATTATAGTCAAATTTGGAGTGTGGCCTAAATATTAAGAAATTTATTACATGAAATAATTGTCATAGCACTACTAATTAGGTAGTTGTAGTGTGCAATAAAACCTTTACCACTGTAAATAGGACTTTTAATGAGGTTAATAGCACCTTTACTATTAGAAATAAGACTTTTAATAGTGTGAATAGCATTTTTAATATGGCAAATGGAACTTATACTACTATGAATAGCACCTCTAACATTAGAAATAGGACTTTTAATGGCGTGAATAGCACCTCTAATAATAGAAATAGCACTTTTAATGGCGTGAATAGCACCTCTAACAATAGAAATAAGACTTTTAATGACGTGAATAGCACCTCTAACAATAGAAATAGCACTTTTAATGGCTTGAATAGCACTTTTGATATAATGAATTGGATTTGTAAGTGTTTATTTGAATGATTGTGATTGGAAAAAGGTTGTTGGATTTAAAAAGAGTGTCTTTACAAAAGAAAATCATGGAAATTAAATTAAATTTGCAGCACAAACAGACAAACAACAATGAAAGAATTACTTAAAAAATTTGAAAATAAAACCCCAGAAATAATTTTTAACTGGAAAGATAGTGAAACGGAAGCAGAAGGATGGACGGTTATCAACTCGCTTCGAGGCGGTGCTGCTGGTGGTGGTACTCGTATGAGAAAAGGGTTGGATATGAATGAGGTGTTGTCGTTGGCTAAGACGATGGAAGTGAAATTTACGGTTTCGGGACCAGCAATTGGTGGTGCTAAATCGGGGATTAACTTTGACCCGAATGACCCCAGAAAGAAAGGGGTGTTGCAACGTTGGTATAAAGCGGTTTCTCCGTTGTTAAAAAGTTATTATGGTACTGGTGGCGACTTGAATGTAGATGAAATTCACGAAGTGATTCCGTTTACGGAAGAATGTGGGGTTTGGCATCCGCAAGAGGGTGTTTTTAATGGTCATTTTAAACCTACGGAAGCGGATAAAATTAATAGAATTGGGCAATTGCGTCAAGGGG
>CAIRMK010000263.1 GCA_903879645.1 uncultured Bacteroidota bacterium | reverse complement strand
TTAGACTCCTTAGAGCATGAAACCAATAAGAGTTTGTTGTTGTTGAATTTTTTGAGGGAATATTGGCATGTGTTCTTTTTATTCTTTTTATGCGCTTTCCTTTGGATTTATTTGTATAAAAAAGTTAGCATTCACTACCAAAAACCTTCACTGTCTTTCAAGTATTTTTTGATGTCCCTAATTATTTTTTTAGGTTTAACTACTTTGTGTATTGGAGGCATTAGAGGCGATTTCAAAAAAAGTACACGCCCGATTAATATGATTGATGCCAGCCGATATGTTTCGGATGCTTCTCAATCGGATTTTGTATTAAATACACCCTTTGCTCTTTTTAGAACCTGGGATGTTGATTCGTTTCAGAAAGTAAACTTAGTTGATAAAGCTACCATTGATGATTTGATTGCACCAATAAAACAGTATCATACTAATTCCAAAACAAAACCCAATGTGGTGATTTTTATTTTGGAAAGTTATGCTAAGGAGTACATCAGTGCTTTTAATAAAGGCACTAATATTCCCAATTACAAAGGCTATTCTCCTTTTGTGGATTCGTTAGCACAACACAGTTTGATTTTTACGCATGGCTATGCGAATGGTTATAAGTCAATTCATGCGATGTCGTCCGTACTAGCAGGTATACCCTCCTTTAAAGATGCATTTACCTCTTCGCCTTATCCCAAACAAAAGATAGAATCGTTGGTCTCTATTTTGAAAAGTGAAGGGTATGATACTTCCTTTTTTCATGGCGCCCCTAATGGTTCTATGGGATTTTTAGGATTCGGAAATATTCTAGGTTTCGATCATTATTATGGTAAGAATGAATATAATAACGATGCTGATTTTGATGGATCGTGGGGAATTTGGGACGAACCCTTTTTTCAATATTTTAACAAAACCCTTTCACAAAAGAAAGCGCCTTTTATGGCAACTTTATTTTCAGTGTCTTCTCACGAGCCTTATGTGATTCCTGAAAAATACAAAGGAAAGTTTCCGATAGGAGATAATCCTATGCATCAATGTATTGGGTACTCCGATTTTTCGTTACGAAAGTTTTTTACTGCGGCTAAAAAAGAAGCTTGGTATGATAACACTATTTTTGTGTTGGTTGCCGACCATAATAATTTGATTTATTATCCAGAATATGGTAAAGATCAAAACTTTCATACGGTGCCTATTTTGTTTTTTACTCCGAATGAAAAATACAAAGGAGTCAATACAGATTGGGCACAACAAATCGATATTTATCCTACATTGTTAGATATGATAGGCTATGATAAGCCTTTTAGAAGTTGGGGTCGAAGTTTAATAAGCGATGATAAAATAAAACCATTTGTGATGCGTTATTCCTCGGATAATTATCAAATGATGAGTGGTAATTATATTTGTACTTTTGATGGCGAAAAAGCAGTAGGTTTTTATGACAAAGACGATAAAGAATTGAAACATAATTTAATCAGCCATCGTACTACTGAAATGAATTTGCTAGAAACAAGATGTAAAGCTTTCTTACAAGATTATATGGAACGCATTATTGATAAAAAATTAACTTCAAAAGATAAATAAGATGAGTACTAAAAAGAAAATACTTATTGCACTAGTAGTGGTGATTTTGGGAGTAGCGGGAAATTATATTTACGACCGACACATCAATCATAATTTTATGACCATTACGAAAGGGAAAGTATATAAAAGTGGTGTGATTCCTCCTGATGAAATAGCAGATTATGTAAAGAAATACCATATCAAATCAATAGTCGATTTACGTTTTCCAGGTACGGGAGATGATGTAAATAATCCCGAGATTCCTGCTGAATTAACTGCCGAGAAAAATGCGGTGGCTAAAATTGAAGGTGTGAATTATTTTAATAATGGTTCGGACCAGGTACCCAAACAAGAAAACTTAGATCGTTTTTTTAAGATAATGGATAATCAAGCTAATTACCCTGTATTAATTCATTGTTATCATGGTATTGGAAGAGCGCAAATATATTCAGCTATTTATAGGATAGAATATGAGGGCTGGAGTAATGAAGAGGCTCGTCATCATGCTGCATTTCCCTTTGTGTTTAGCTCTTTTTCTGACGGAACACCCAAAGGAGAATATCTTAAAGCCTACAAGAGCCGAAAGCAATTGGCGGCTAAAAAATAATAAAAGAGGCGTTTCTATCTTGAAACGCTTTTTTTTGTGGCGTTTGTTTTATCTATTTACTTGGTTTGATATGCGTTGTTAATTTCTAGTGGATAACTTAAAATAATTAACATTTTATATAGAAGGGTTTACAATAAATTTGTTTGGAATTTTAATAGCATTATGAGTAAAGAAGTACACCCTCCAATAGCCAAGATTATTCCTTTTGAAATAGAGAAACATGGAAATGTTCGCATTGATAATTATTATTGGTTGAATGACAGAGAAAATCCAGAAGTTATTGATTATCTGCATAAAGAAAACGAATATTATCAAAAATCAACAGCGCATACGCAGCCCTTTCAAAAAGAATTATTTGAAGAAATGAAGGCTAGAATTAAGGAAGATGACGAGTCGGTTCCTTATTTTTACAATGGTTATTTCTATATTACCCGATTTGAAATAGGCAAGAATTATCCAATTCATTCCCGAAAAAAAGGAAGTTTAGAGGCTGCAGAAGAAATACTATTCGATTGTAATGAGATGGCTAAAGATTTTAGTTATTTCAATTTGAATGGTATTAGTATTAGTGAAGACAACAAATGGGTATCCTTTGGAATTGATACGGTTTCAAGACGACAATACACTATCCATATTAAGAATTTAGAAACCAACGAAATCCTTCCCTTAAAAATAGAAAATACCACTGGAGGA
>CAIRMK010000262.1 GCA_903879645.1 uncultured Bacteroidota bacterium | reverse complement strand
CCCCACCACATTTTTGTAATCATATGGGAGATATTCTGTAAAGAAATTATACTTGAATCAGGGTGGTCGGCTTCGGAAACCGCACTATTAGTATCCACCATTTTTTGATACTCTGTAACCTGTGGTAATAAAACATCTTTAGGATATATCCTGCCGTTTTTATTTTTAACACCCCACTTTTGTAGAATACAATTAATTAAAACGGGTTCATTGGGTTTAAGTACAAAACCTTCAGTTAAAAATTGTGGATTTAAATCAGTACTAATATAACCAGCATCATGTTCAATCAATATACCGAATCCGGTTTGACCCGGCTGTAATATTTTACTCTCTTTTAATAGATATATGTTACCCATATCTGAATATCTTTAATATAAATAGTTTGCATTATTGATTTGTTTCAATAATGGCTTTAGGTTTGGACTCTTTTATTTTTTTATTTTTCTCAGCATCATCAGCTTCAATAAAAATTCGAGTTTCCATGTCAATTAAGATTTTCTTAAGAGTTTTATTAATTTCTTTAAGTTTTTCTAACTTGCCCATAAACTTTAAAATTATTCTGATAATGCTAATTTTTCTATTTTTTGTTTTATAGTATCCAATACTTCAACCTTCTCTTTAATAATAGCCAATACTTCGACCTTCTCTTTAATCACCGCTAATACCTCTAATTTATCACTAAAATCGGTTAATCTTTCTACTTTACTTTGAATCTCCATAAGTTTTTCTATTATTTTTTCTGATTCAATCTTACCAATTTTTTCACTTAAATCCAATAAAGTTGAAACACCGTTCAATACATGTAGAGTTTCTTTTTCAGATTCTATCCATTGACGTACTCTTTCTTCTTCACGTTTTAATATTTCCTGTCTTAGATTTTCCAAAGTATCGCTATGGTCTTTTCTTAACGAATCAATTTTAGCAATATGTTGTTGTTGCATTAATTTAATTTCAAGATTTTTCTTTTTCAATTGACGCATTGCGACAAATATAACAATCGCAAGTAATGCAATGACAAAACCAATCATACCAATAATTTGATGTTGATGTGCGTTTGTTGCCAATTCTGTTTGTAATAATATCTCTATCAGTGTCATATTTTTCTTTATTATAAATAGTCATAATCACCCAAGAAATTTTTATTAAATTTATATTTTTTCGCTCTCACGTATTTATATTAAAAATCAGAGGAATGGCTACAAGTGTTTCAAACGAAAGTGCAAAATCATTCGGAAATGTTTTATTGATTGACCCTAATTTAGTTAACGTAAATCCTAATATGGTTAATGGTATTCCGCAGTATCAGGATATGTTTATTTTTGCGGAATTAGTTGCAAAATCAAGAGGCAGAACGGTAGTTACTACAAACAATAATGGATTATATACTTTAACAAAAGATAGTACTCAAACAGATATTGTTGTAAATTTTATGGGTAATAACCAAGACAGTGCACAGCCAAATTCAAACTATCTGAATTTTACGACTAATTGGTATGATGGAAGTACCGGAGGTAGAAAACAAACTGAAGGTTTTGGAATAT
>CAIRMK010000261.1 GCA_903879645.1 uncultured Bacteroidota bacterium | reverse complement strand
ATCTTTCTTCTTCTCGTAGGAACATCTGAAACAATACGGATATGGAATAAACATCGCCCTGTCGGAGAAATGGCCGAATTTCTCCCTGTATCTGTAACTGGACGTTATGGCCGAGGCCCCGAGCGTCCTGCCGTGATAGCCTCCCTGAAAAGCGAACATCAGGTTCCTGCCGGTGTGGCTCCTGACAAGTTTTAACGAATCCTCGACCGCGGCAGAACCGCCCACGTTAAAATGCACCCTTCCCTTCTCCTCGAAAGTTACTTCCGCCTTCTGCGCTATTTTAGCCGCGAGCCGTATTTTCTCTTCGTGCAGGTACTGGCACGCCAGCTGCGGTAATTTGTCTATCTGCTTTTTAAGCGCGTTATTGAGCCGCTCGTTACTGTAACCGAAATTGACCGCGGAATACCACATCTGCAGGTCCATGAACTGTGTGCCTTTATTGTCATACAAATACACTTTTCCCAATAGTGCCTGAGCAGCCCCTTTAGTAGCTCTTCCCGTTTGCGAAGCGGTAGCATTCAAATTATCTATAGCAAATAATAATTCGCCTTCAATCGCTGCATAAACATCCGCAGTAGCGGATCTCGGAATGGATTTTTCATCGTTCAAATTGAAACGCTTGTCACCACTCAAAGGAATACCTCCAAACCATTTGACCAATTCAAACTCATAATAGGCTTTTAAAAATCGAGTTTCGCCAATGAGTTGATTCTTACCAGCAAAATTGGTTCTATCTTTGAATTCAAGGATGTAATTACAACGGTTGACTCCCGCAAACATCCAATCCCATAAATCTTTTAAATTGCTATTCACTGGTGTATGAATCATGTCATCAACCTGTTGAATTCCAATAACATCATTAGCACTTTCTCCTCCTGATAAAGTATTGTCAGAAGCAATTTCACCCATCATCACATTAATATAACTGGATTGCAACATTTCATAAGCCCCTGTTAAGGCATTAGTATAGTCGGCTTGGGTATTAAAGTAATTTTCTGAATCTAATTGATATACTGGCTGTCTATCCACCCAATTATCAGAGCAAGAGATTGAAGTTAGGAGTATAACGACTAGTAGTAAACTAGTTTTTAGCATAGAATTTTTCATATTAAATTATTCTTTAGTATTAAAAATTAAGATTTAAACCGAACATATACGTTTTAGGTGTTGGATAAAATCCATAATCGATTCCTCCACCTATAACCGAGCCTGAAGAAGCAGCAGGGTCATAGCCACGGTATTTTGTAAAAGTATATACATTGGTGACTGCGGCATACAATCTAACTTTATCAATACCAACTATTTGAGTTACTTTCTTATTAATAGTATAGCCCAATTGAATATTTTGCAGTCTCAAATAGGAAGCGTCTTCTACATAATAACTTGAAAACACATTATTGTTAGAAGCTCCCGCCGTAACTCTAGGATCGGAATTAGTAGAACCATCTCCGCTCCAAGCACCCATCGTATAATTTAATTTATTCAAATTAGAAACCGTTCTTTCATAGTTTCGAATCATTTTATTACCTAAAGAAGAATACGCATAAGCAATAAAATCAAAATTCTTATAATTCAAATTTAAATTCATTCCCATCGTATAATCTGGAATGTATTTTCCAATATCAGTTCTGTCCTTTTGATCAATAACCCCATCACCATTAACATCTTTAAAACGGATATCACCAGGCGAGGTAGCGGAACCTAAAGCGACTTGAGAAGGCGATGCATTAATTTCGGCTTGATTTTGAAAAATACCCTCCATTTGATAGCCATAAAAATAACCAATCGCATGTCCTACTTCCATTCGTGTGGGTGCCAGTTGACCAACACCAAAAGATCCTCCTTCTATATATCCTGTACTGTTGTTAACTGCAGTGACTACATTCTTAATTTTTGTAATATTATAACCTACACTGAAACTCCAATTTTCGGATAATTTATCTTTATAATTGATTGAAAACTCCAATCCTTTATTTAGTACACTACCCGCATTGGCAGTGGGTGAACCTGAACCAGGACCATAAACTCCTGTAATTCCAGAAACAGGAATACTAGGGATTAACAAGTCATCTCGCAAGTCATGAAAATAATCAGCAGTAACATCTATTTTATTTTTGTAAAAACGCAAATCAGCACCAATATCTAGCTTTTTAGCCTGCTCCCATTGAATTTGTGGATTAGGTAACACGCCTTGCGCAGAACCTATAGTTAAATTGCCGTCAAAAACATAAGTACCTGCTCCATTAACATTACCTCTATATCTGTTGGAGCCTATTTGATCATTTCCTAAAACACCATAACTGGCTCTAATTTTCATAAAGTTAAAAGTAGCGTTCTTTTTAAAGAAACTTTCTTCTGAAACTACCCAACCCCCTAAAATAGAAGGGAAATAAGCTCTCTTTTTATCAGGTCCAAAAAAACTGGACTCATCACGACGAAACGAACCTGAAAGTAAATACTTGCCTTTAAAACTATAATCCAGCATACTGAAATAAGACAATCGTCTATCATCATAACCATAAGAACCATTGTCTTTCGTTGTGCTGATTCCAGTAGTCAAACTAATATCAGCATTATCCCAAGAATTATTAGGTACATCATAACCGGTGGCAAACAAACCTGATCCCCATGTTTTATAAATTGTGGTTCCTGCGGTAACTTTGATTTTATGATTTTCTAAAAACGTTTTATCATATTCACCAAATAAATCATAAGTAAAATCATTATCATTTACAGTGGATTGATTAACACTACTTTTGGTGACGTCAAAAACTTTTCCTCCATAATTCACAATTTTAGAAAATGATTTCCCAATACTATTGGAGGTATTATATCCTATTCTTGTAGTAATCTTAAAATCTTTTAAAACATCATAAGTCAATTTGACATTACCATAAAGTTTTTTAATATTGTAATCATTGTAGGTATTATCAATTTGTGCCAAGGGATTAATTACCTCTACACCATAACCTGTGGTATTAGGGACTAAAGTATAATTTCCATTAGCATCGTAGACTGATTGTGTAGGAGCAGAATTAATTGCATTAAACAAAACGGAACCCAAACCATTTTCACTTAAGCTATTTCTTTTCACAAAACTATAGCCAACAGTAGATTGAATTTTAACCTTGGAAGACAAATCGGCACCTAAAGCCATACGAGCTGTATTACGTTTAAAGGTAGATTTATTCCCTCCCACTATTCCTTCTTGTTGCAAATCAGAACCACTCAAGGAATAGGTAACTTTATCGGAACCACCTGTAACGGAAAAATCATTACTCACAATTGGTGTTTTCTTAAAAACCTCATCTTGCCAATTAGTTCCTTTTCCCAATCCAGAGGCATTGGGATAAGGCAAAGCCTGTCCATCATTGGCATAGGCCTCATTCAACATCAATGCATATTCGGTGGCATTCAACACATTAATCTTTTTGGTCGTTTGTTGCATACCAGTATAGGTATTAAAAGTCACTTTGGTTTTAGCATTTTTCTTCCCTTGTTTAGTAGTAACCAAAACAATTCCATTCGCACCTATGGTACCATAAACGGCCGCTTGTGCATCTTTTAAAACCGTTATGCTATCAATATCGTCAGGACTCAAAAGCCCGATATCACCTGGTACACCATCAATTAATATTGTTGCATTAGCATTTCCATTAGTACCAATTCCTCTTATTCTGATATTAAGCCCTGCTCCAGGCGAACCTGAATCACTAGTTACAGCCACTCCTGAAATGGTGCCTTGCAATGCCTGTTCCACTTTTATAGGTCGCAATTGTTCTATGGTCTTGCTAGAAAGTACTGCAACTGAACCAGTAACGTCCTTTTTCTTTTTGGTACCATAACCTACCACCACAACATCTTCTAAGGTTTTGTTGTCCTCAACCATTGCAATAGTGATTTTTTCAGAGGTAGTAACTTTATATTGTGAACTTGCATATCCTATATAAGTAAATGTTACTACATCACCTACTGTTAGGTAGCCTAATTTGAAATTTCCATCCAAATCGGTGGTGACCCCTACTTTAGAATTCTTAACGGTAACATTAGCCCCCGGTATAGGCATATTCGTTTTGGAATCGAGTACTTTTCCGCTAATTTCAATTTTTTGGGAAAACCCAATGGTGGAAACTAAAAGTAGCAGTAATAATAAGATTTTAGACTTCATATAGATTTTGGTTTTATTGAATTATAAAAATATTGGTATAAATTGATTATTAAGTAAAACGAACCACAACAAAAAATATACATCGCAATTTTTAGTGTATTTATTTATCAATTTTGCTAAAAAAAGGTGTATTAACAATAAATTAAGATGAGTTCCTTAAGCGGAAAAAATCAATAATAACGCTATATTTTATGGCGTTTAAATAATTATGTTGTGGTTTTGTATAGGTATTTTAACAAATGTTGTAGTGGCTTAAATGGAAAGAATATACTCAACCAAACCTTGTTCGTGCTCTAAATCCATTTTCTTACGCAAACGATATCGTTTTATCTCAATACTTCGAACCGAAATATTCAATAAGGGCTGAGGTT
>CAIRMK010000260.1 GCA_903879645.1 uncultured Bacteroidota bacterium | reverse complement strand
GATGGTTTGTTTGCATTGGATTTCTATTAAACCAATAAGATTCTGAATATCTTGTGAACTGAATGTTTTCCAATTTCCTTGAAAAAAAGGATACTGCTCTTGATATTTCAAAAGCACTTTTTCTTTCAATTCTTGAAATTGTTGCAAATCGTTCATTACTAAATTCGGTTCAAATCTAAACTTGTTCTTTCGTTTTTTTACTGTAAAACTGCTGTAAATGTAGCTAAAATAGTTTACAGTAAATTGAAAGTGAATTTGCCAAATCAAATTTTGCAAACCGGAGTACTATTGCATCAATAATTTTAAAAACTTAAAAAAATGAAAACAAATCTTTTTACAACAATCGTTTTTGCATTGGCATTAAATATGGTTAATGCGCAAGACATGGGAAATGCAGAATATCAAAAAAAAGGGAACGCCGAATATGGAAATGTGGGCTACGGAAATGGCAGTTATACCGTAAATAGAGTCAACACCATCCCTACGACATCAAGCAGTCAAGACGAAATGACTATTACCATAAAAGGTATTTACAACGAAAGAGCCACGGCAGAAATTGCCACATTCGCACTTTTACAACTCGGAAAAACAGCCGAAGAAGCTACAAGTTTAATGGATGAACGAATTGGAAATGTTAAGAAAGAATTAGCCCTTTACAATAAAGACATTGAAATCGAAACCGATATGATTTCGTTTGTACCAACGTATGATTATACTACCGAAAAAAGGATATTCAATCCGAAAACGTATAACGAAAAACCATCGGGATTTGAATTGAAAAAGAATATCTTAATCAAATACCATAACAACTCTGATTTTGATAGAATACTTTCTGTTTGTGGAAAAAATGAAATTTATGATATTGCCAAAGTAGATTATGTCACTACCAATTTTGATCATATTAGAACTCAAATGCAGAAAAGAGCTTTAGAAGTATTTAAAGATCAAATGGAAAACTATTCGGCAATCATGAATACCGATTTAAACAAAAAAGAAAAAATAATTCAAGAAGGTTTTAATGTATCTTATCCAATGGAAAGCTATAGAAGTTATCAAGCCTATTCTCAAGCTAATGCAAATTTTGACCCCAAAAGTGAAGTGCATACTATCAAGAAAAATGTCACACAATATTACAATCAAGCTTTGGTAAAAGACCATAATTTTATCATGAATCCCGACATTACAGAACCTACCATCCAAGCATTTTATGAAATGACTATTCGAATTAAATTGAAAGAAGATCAGTTACCCAAAAACACCATTATTAGAAACAATCGTTACTACATCATTACTGCTACCGGAGACATCAAATTATTGAATATATAAGGGTTCAGTTTAGACCTGACAGGTTTTTGAAACCTGTCAGGTCTAAAAACTTTGACAAAGGTGTTTCATTCACTTTGTATAGTTTACTCTCAAAAAACCATCTGCTTTGATATATTTCTAAACAGTTTTATATAAGAATTGTTAAGCTATGGTATAAAACCATTTAGTTTTCTTGCATTACCGTAAGGTACTACATAGAAACCTTAAGGTAATACAAGCTAACCTATCGGTCTTGAGTCATTGCGTTTACGTGTTTGTAATTTTCTTTAGGCTTTCATTCATTGCGTTTACGCTTTCATTAAAAAACTAACTGCGAGAAAACAAAACCTAAAGGAAATTAAATATAAACGTCAGTATTTTAATCATTGCGTTTACGCTTTTACTAAAAACCTAACTGCGAGAAAACAAAACCTAAAGGAAATTAAATATAAACGTCAGTATTTTAACCATTGCGTTTACGCTTTTACTAAAAACCTTTCAGCTTGAAGTTAAAACCATAAGGTTTTGGTGTTTTTCCTATTGGTTTTTAATCATTGCGTTTACGCTTTTATAAAATTCTATATTATTTTAACCCAAAACATAATGAAACTACACAATTTACGTTAATATTATAGTCATTACGTATACGCTTTTACTAATTGCGGTATTGCTATTTTATTTAATTGTTTTCTTTTCTCCGTAGCGAAGATTGCAATTATAAAGAATCTAATTTACTTATTGTTTCATCTAATCTATATTTAACATGGCTACATTATTTTGCACCAAAAAATATCATCGTTATACCATAGATAAATTAAATTCTTTTATTAACAGAGTAGAGAATGGTATTTATACTAATTCAACGGTTTTTATCAATACACCTTTGACTAAAATTGATTTTTTGACTATAAAAAATGCTTATATCGCTGCTTGGGCTGCTTATGATTTGTATGGAAAAACAAAGAAAACCCAATATGCTACTAATAAAAAAGAGTTGATGATTATGTTAGACCTCTTGGCAGATTATGTAACTGACTTGTCTAAAAATGATATTTCTATAATAGTTCTATCGGGTTTTGAGCCCAGCAAATCAACACAATTAAAGAATCCATCGCTTCAAAAAATCCTTTTTTTTTCTGCAAAAATCCCTAATACCTCCGGAGAATTACTAGTTGAAGTACCCAAATTAAGTGATAGCCGAAACATTCACTATTATTGCATTTGCAGTGAGGAAAAAGAATTGAGTCCAAAATCGTTTATAGATGGCACACTGCAAATGAGGTCAATAGATCACATGGTGTATATTAACTTTAATAAAATGCGCAAAAAACATTTCAAAGGGCTTCAATCGGCCACTTGGTATTATGTTTATGTTTTTGCATCCAATGCCACAAGTGTTTCACCTTTGAGCGACCCTATAAAAATAATGGTTGGGTAGTTAAATACTTTGGCGTTTTAAACAAACTAAAAAATGTAAACTGAAAAACACTTCATCACATTTTTTTAGCATTGATAACATAAAACACTATTTTTGCATTCTCTTTATTTAAAATACAATGCCTAATCGTACATCTGTTGCTTTTCAATTGTTTTTCAGAAGAATTGCTCGTCGGTTTGAATCGGTATTCTTTTTAGCAAAAACTATTTTATCGGAACGTAATTTTATCTACCTCTCCAGCGTTGCTGTAGCCATATCGTGTGCTTTGGCAGTAATTATACTAAAGAGTTTTGCACATAATGTTTTCAAGTTTGCTAATTATGCCAATAAATATTTACACTTGCCTTATGCCAATAGTACGTTTCCCATCATTGGAATTTTATTAACGGTATTTGTTGTGAGACGATTTCTTGACGGCAGCATTGAAAAAGGAAGCAGCCGAATACTATATGCTGTTGCTAAAAAAGGCGGTATCATGCCAAAAAAACAAATGTATGCGCAGATAATTACCAGTTCGCTTACCGTTGGACTAGGTGGTTCGGCAGGATTAGAGAGTCCTATTACAATTACAGGTGCGGCATTTGGCTCCAACTTTGCACAAAAATATAAATTATCTCAAAAAGATAGAATTCTACTGCTGGCTTGTGGTGTGGCTGCCGGTATTGGTGCGGCGTTCAATGCGCCAATTGCGGGTGTGTTGTTTGCCATTGAAGTCGTTTTGACCGATGTAAGCATTTCAGCATTTATTCCAATAATAATTTCGGCTGCAACTGGTGCGTTAGTATCGGAAGTGTTGTTGAGTCAAGAGGTTTTGTTGAGTTTCAAACAGAATCTTACGTTTAATTTTCACAATACGCCCTACTATATTTTGCTTGGTATTTTAGCAGGATTTGTATCGGTTTATCATGCACGCAACTTTAGAAAAGTAGAACATTTTTTCAGCCGATTTAAAAACAATACCTACAAAAAAGCGTTGTTTGGTGCAAGCATCTTGGCAGTGTTGATATTCTTTTTCCCAACACTGTTTGGCGAAGGTTATGAGAGTATCAAAACCCTATCGGCTCCCAATCCCGAAGTTTTGTTAGACAATACTTTACTTGAGAATTACGAAGGTAAAGAATGGGTTTTGTTGGCTTTTGTAGGTCTGGTTGTTTTGCTCAAATCGTTTGCTACGGGGTTGACTTTAGGGTCGGGTGGTAACGGAGGTAACTTTGCTCCTTCCCTATTTGTAGGTTCCTATTTGGGTTTCTTTGTGGCTAAATCCATTCATATTCTAGGATTATCCAATACCTTGCCAATTGCCAATTTCACTATAGTAGGAATGGCAGGAATATTAAGTGGATTGTTTCATGCGCCATTAACAGCAATTTTCTTAATTGGTGAGATAACGGGTGGTTATGATTTGATGGTGCCGTTGATGATTGTATCGTCAATTAGTTACGCCGTTTCTAAACAGTTTGAACACCATTCAATGGATGTCAAAGCACTTGCCGATAAAGGCGAAGTATTTACTAGTGATAAAGACAAAAACATTTTGCAAAGCATTGACTTTTTACCTCTAGTGGAAACCGAATTGAAGACCATTTCATTAGAAAAATCATTAGAACAATTGGTAGAGTATTTATCGACTTCCGGTCAAGCGGTGATTCCTGTTTTAGATGAGCGAAACAAACTGTTGGGTATTGTTGATTTTGAAGTGATTCGCCCTATTGTATTTAATCCCTATCGAATAAAATTTACCGAAATAAAAGAGATTATGTCACAACCCAAAGAAATCATCAACCACGATGATGGTATGGAAACCATAATGGATAAGTTTGAAACCACAAACGAAACACTATTGCCAGTAACTAAAAATGGTAAGTTCTTTGGATTAATCTCTAAAGTGGATATTCTAGAAGCTTACAGAGATAAATTGAAGGAAATGATTATTGAATAAGATTATTAGATTAAGTTTCAAATACAAACAAAAAAAAGTCTTGATTGCTCAAGACTTTTTTTGTTTCCAGTAAGTTGGTTTTACAACTTATAAATAAAACTCTCGCTACCTTTAATCGTTACTTTCAAAGTACCCACACCATGAGCAACGTGCAACGTGGCAGCACTTCCATAAAGTTGATCTTTAACAGGATAAACTCCATCGTGTAAATGCCAAGCCGTTACCACATCAGCAGGGATTTTTAAATCAAAAGTACTCGCATGATCCGGTGCAAAATTAGTGACAACAATTAGTTTTTCATTGGCTGACCAACGCACATAAGAATAAAGCTTCTCATCATAGTTAGCCGTATCATGTCGATTGACCGTCTGAATCTCTTTGAATTTACCCATCAAAGCATCACTATTAATAGTAAAGTTCAATAAACGTTTGTAGAAATCACGCAAGTCTTTTTCACTTGGCGTCAATTGCCCACCATCAAACTTACCGCCGTTCATCCAACGTTGGTGATTGGGAACGCCCACATAATCAAAGATTGACGTTCTGGAATGAGTACCAAAACCACCATTCTCATTACCTGCCTCACCTACTTCTTGTCCAAAATAAATCATAGTCGGAGAACTACCAATCGTGGCCGAAACCACCATTAATGGTTTTCCTTTTTC
>CAIRMK010000259.1 GCA_903879645.1 uncultured Bacteroidota bacterium | reverse complement strand
TTCATTAGAATATTTCTCAGTATTCTGTAATGAAATAGAACTATGTTTTGATAGTTTTCTTTTTCCTCTCAATATTTTTGCAATAAGGAAATCCATTCTCCACGCAATTTTTAATAAAAAAGGACTAGCTTCTATACTTGGATTTTTAACTTCCAACTTTTTAGCAATTGTAGTTATGATATCTTTATAAGTTCTGTTTTCCGAAATTAAAATAAAGCGTTCCCCACTACAATCAGCATCCATGAGTTGATTCATTATAGTTACCACATCAGTAACAGCAATATAACCAGAAGATCCATAAGTATAAAAGGGAAATCCTTTTTTTATAGCTAAAATCAAAGTGCCACTTCCATGATTCCAAAAACCAGGCCCCAAAATAATACCGGGGTTTACAACAATTACTTGTAATCCTTCTTGAAGTCCACGCCAAACTTCCATTTCGGCACCATATTTAGAAATGGCGTAATCACTGTGCAAAATTTCAGGATTCCATTCTGTTTCTTCTGTTACTTCGATTTCTTTTAAGGCAACTTTACCAAGAGCAGCTATTGAGCTTACATGACATAGTTTTTTAACTTTTTTGTCAATACAAAAATTCACAATGTTTGCTGTTCCTTCTATATTTGTTTTTCGAAGGTTTTCTTCATCGTCTGGGTTGAAAGAAATAAATCCAGCACAGTGAAATACATAGTCTACATTTTCAAAAGCAACTTCCAAACTCGGGACATCAAGAATGTCGGCCAATACCCATTCAATATTTGAAAACAATTCGCCTTTATCATAGTATCCAAATAGCGATTTTGTTTTAGCAATATGTTTCTGATTTCGGTAAATAGCACGAATGGTTTCTTCTTTGTTTTCCAACAAATGAAGAAGCAAATGTGCTCCAACCAAACCAGTACCGCCTGTAACTAAAATCATAGTCGCAAAGATAATTAGATTGTTCGATTTTAGAATTTTATTTTTCAGACAATAATTGAATTGCCATTACAATCTAAAACCTACTCAGAAACAAAACAAATGTTTTCATGAATGGTATAAACATAATTTGGAAAAGCATAAATATTTTCATATTTGATAGTTCTTTGTGTATTCAATTAGTAACCATTCGTTATGCGATATTTAAAAAAATAGATAATTTTACTTGAAATTGGCATTGCCAATGACAATTGTTATATTTGCCCAAATTATAGTTTTCGATGGTATGAAATTACATCGAATAACTTAATACAATATAATCACAGTAAGATGAATAATTTAGTAGAAGAATTAAAGTGGAGAGGATTAGTGCATGATATTATGCCGGGCACTGAAGAACAACTTTTAAAAGAAATGACCACTACCTATATTGGGTTTGACCCAACTAGTGATTCTTTACATATTGGAAGTTTGGTGCCAATTATTCTATTGGTACATTTAGAGCAATTCGGACACAAACCCATTGCTTTGGTTGGAGGAGCTACAGGTATGATTGGTGATCCTTCAGGAAAATCTGATGAAAGAAATCTACTTGATGAAACTACTTTAGAAAAAAATGTGGCAGGAATTAAAGCTGTATTGTCTCGATTTTTAGATTTCAACTCTACAGCTGTTAATGCTCCAATTTTGGTAAACAACTACGATTGGATGAAAGATTTTTCATTTATCAATTTTGCTCGTGACGTTGGAAAGCGAATTACTGTAAATTATATGATGGCAAAAGATTCGGTAAAAAAACGCTTGGCTGGAGAAGGCGAAGGGATGAGTTTTACGGAGTTTACTTACCAGCTTATTCAAGGGTATGACTTTCATCATTTGTATAAAACACATCATTGTTTACTTCAAATGGGAGGGTCAGATCAATGGGGAAATATTACAACCGGAACTGAATTAGTGCGACGAATGAACGGAGAAGGAGCAAAGGCGTATGCAATGACATGTCCATTGATTACTAAAGCAGATGGTTCTAAATTTGGAAAAAGCGAAGGAGGAAACATCTGGTTGACTGCTGATAAAACGTCCGTTTATAAATTCTACCAATTTTGGTTGAATACTTCTGATATGGATGCGGAGAAATATATTAAAATTTTTACATTTCTAGACAAAAACAAGATTGATTTACTAATTGCAGAACATCATGAGGCACTTCATTTAAGAGCTTTACAGAAACGATTAGCAGAAGAATTAACCACTTTTGTTCATGGAAAAGAAGAATTAGAAAAAGCAATTTTCGCCTCTAATGCTTTTTTTAGTCCTACAATGGATGATTTAACAAAATTAGATGATATTACTTTTGTTGAAGTTTTTGATGGTGTTCCAAATGCAAAAATCACGAAAGAAGAGATTGCAAGTGGTATTGATATGATAGCCGCACTTTCAGCTAAAACAGGATTCTTGGCGTCTAATAGTGATGCACGAAGAGAATTGAAGCAAAACGCAATATCCTTAAATAAAGTTAAAGTAGTCGAAGATTATACGATTACTGAAAAAGATTTGATTAAAGATAAATTCTTGGTATTACAAAAAGGAAAGAAAAATTATTACTTAATAAAAGTTGTATAAATAGAAAGGAGCTGATTGGCTCCTTTTTTATTCTTTAAAATTTATTTCGACTTTGTTAGAAGTAAACCATCCTTTTATAAAATTTGGATTATTCATGATATCTTGAAATTCTTTGGTGTCTAGTTCTTCTTTTAAATCTTCTTTCCTTAAGTTTATTGTCAATTCAATATAATGAGGTTTTTCTTCGTCTATATAAAATTCATTATTTTCAATTTTGTAGTAACGCTTTTTGTCCCAAATTAAGTTTTTGGAATAGGAAATTCTTTCTTTTGGTTTAAGAGTTATATTTGAATTTAATAATTCTTTCTTTTGCCAAATTAATAATTCTTTCTCATTTTTTTTCTTAATTGAATCCATATCTATTTTCATTTCATCTTTTAGAAATTTTTTGAGAATTAAATCTTTTTCTTCTTGAGTTTTGGCTTTTTCTTGGGCATTTCTAAAAGCTTCCATCTTTTTGTTTATGAAAATATTTTCAAAATCAAGTAATTCTTTATTTTGGTATATTTTGTAAAATATGGTTCTTGCCATAGAACCACTATTGAAGTCTGTGAGAGTTTTTGGGTAAAGTATAAAAGAAACTTCTTTATCAGTCAAGTTTTCAATATGGTAATTGATAGTAAATTTTCTTTCGGAAGTAATAGAGTCTAATGAAGAAATGGAGTCAATTTTTAATTCAATTTGAGCCGAAACGGATAATGTAAAAAAGAAAAGTAAAAAGTAATTAACTCGCATATATTTAATTTAGAAGTAATAACGAGTATAGTTCATAAATATTATAACACCATCAAATTGCAACCACGAATATCAGAATTGTCAAAACGTCCTAAGACCTCAAATGAATTGTTAGTGTATTTCTTTCCTAAATCTTGGGTTGCAATAAACGAACAAGAATTGATATTGGCTAAATCAATTACATTAATACCGCCTGTTTTTACAGTTTCTACATAGGTTAATGCATCTTCAGTATCGCGAATTAAAATAGTCATCCAATTTGGACATTCGAAAATTCCTTTACCAAGAGAATAGGCTTGTGACAACAATTCTGTCATTCCATATTCTGAATGAATACTGGAAACACCAAAACCATCACAAATTATCTGGTGTAATTCTTCTCGAATAATTTCTTTTCTTTTGCCTTTCATTCCGCCAGTCTCCATAATGATTGTATTTTTTAATTGAAATTTTCGTTTCTCAATTA
>CAIRMK010000258.1 GCA_903879645.1 uncultured Bacteroidota bacterium | reverse complement strand
CAAATCCGAATGACCAATACACTTACAAGATGAGAGCAAGAGAGGTCGTAGATTCAATAGAATATTCAGGACTCGTCGGTTCTTCAGGAACAACTGCTTTGGGTTCTTATAGTCTCTATAACAATAATGCAGGTGATGGCAATACGGCTACCGGTTATGAATCGATGCGATTAAATACCTATGGCAACTTTAATACTGCCAATGGGTATCAAGCATTAAAAAATCAAACCTTAGGAAATAACAATTCTGCTTTTGGGTTCAATGCGATGAGTGATGGAAATGGTGGCGTGGGTAATACGGCAACAGGTTATCAATCCTTAAAATTCAACAGTGGTAATAACAATACCGCTAGTGGCTATAACAGTCTTTACAACAATTTGTATGGAAATAATAATACCGCTTTTGGATACCTATCCCAATTTTATAACACCAATGGAAGTTACAATACTGCTTTCGGAGACGAAACACTATATAATAATTCTTCTGGAACTTCATTAACTGCTGTTGGAACATTGGCATTATATTCCAATATATCAGGAAATGAAAATAGTGCCGTCGGAACCAATGCGCTGCGAGCTAATGTTAGTGGAAGCTATAACTCCGCTTTGGGATTTAAAGCATTAGAATTGCAAACCGTAAGCAGTGGGAATTCAGGTTTTGGCTATTTTGCCTTAAACTCAAGTGATGGAAGTTACTATAACACGGCATCTGGGTATTATTCACTCAAAAATTGTTACGGAAATTATAATACCGCTAGTGGTTATAATTCTTTAAACGCTATTGGAATAGGATCTAACAATACTGCAATGGGTAGCAATTCATTAAATTCAAACACCGGAGGATCCTCAAATACAGCCATTGGAGCACAATCTTTATTCAATCATTATTCAGGAGATTACAATACTGCCATTGGAAATAATGCCATGAGTACTTTAACTAGTGGTTCTAATAACATAGCCATAGGAAATAATGCTCAAGTTGCCGTCACTACTTCTGATAATCAACTATCCATTGGAAATGTTATTTCGGGAATTAATATGGGATCCAATTTAAATGGTAAAATAGGTATTGGCAATATGTTTCCAACTGAAAAATTAGATATTATTGGAAGAATAAAAATGTCGGACGGCAATGAAGCTGCAGGAAAAGTACTGACTTCAGACGCGACTGGAGTGGCCACTTGGCAACCGCTACCTTCAGTAAGTTCTTATTGGACTCGCAACAATGCTACTTCACAACTCTATACAAGCACACTTACCGATAATATTGGAATTGGCACTACTACACCAAATGCCCCTTTGCAATTTTCTAATGCTATTGTCAACAGAAAAATAGTGCTCTATGATAGTAATAATAACGACAATCAATATTATGGTTTTGGTATTAATGGCGGAACACTGCGATATCAAACGGATTCTACTGGAGCCGATCATGTATTCTTTGCAGGAGTTAATTCAACCTCATCAAACGAGTTAGTGAGAATAAAAGGAACTGGAAATGTTGGAATTGGCACCAATAATCCCGGCACCAAATTAGAAATAAATGGGTATACAAAATTGGGAAGTGATGCCCCTGCCATACGAGTAATAAAATTAACAGGGACGACTTCAGCTTCACAAAATGGTACAGTTGTAATTGCTCATGGGTTAAATTCTGCTAAAATTCTTTCAGCTACCGTATTAGTTGAGTATGCCACTAGTTCTTTTGTTCCTGCCTCGTATAGTCGCACAGGTTATGAATTTGATTTTTATTTATCCAGTGGTAATATTTACATTTGGAATAGCGCTGCAAATTCCGGTTCCATCTTATCAAAACCATTAAAAGTAATGATTACCTATGAAGAGTAGTAATTACTTAGGTAACCGTTTATAAAATACAGCGTTTTTTTATTTGAATTAGTTATGAAAAAGGTTTTACATTAGTGAAACCTTTTTATTATTTTAGCCGAATGATTAAAGTAGTAATTATTGGTTCTGGAAATGTAGCACAACACTTGATTTTGGCTTTCCAAAAAGAGTCCAGTATTGATTTAGTGCAAGTAGTTGCAAGAAATAAAAACAACCTCACTCACCTACTCGATGCCACTACAATCACGTCCGATTTTAGCGAATTGAAAGAAGCCGATTTATATATTATTTCCGTTTCTGATGATGCGATTCCTAGTGTTTCTGACTCGTTACCATTTAAAGACAAGTTAGTGGCCCATACTTCGGGTAGTGTTGCCAT
>CAIRMK010000257.1 GCA_903879645.1 uncultured Bacteroidota bacterium | reverse complement strand
GATAAGATAACTTTTGTAAAACCGGAAGTTCAATATAACAAAAAAGCTAAATACCCCAATCTTCACATCCATTTTTATCAAGTTTCAGAAGATGTTGGAATGGAAATTATGGATATTCAGGATATTCAAGATATGATAGAATCCTGTTTTATATATTATGAGAACACCAAACAATTTACCAAAAAAAGATTATCTGACTTGGAAAAATATGTTAATCCATTAGAACTACAAATAATGTCCTTTTTCCCAATGGAATTGGTAGTGTTTGATATTGAAAATGGGGTAAACATCCTTGACTTCCCTCAACAAATGCGTATGTTAAAGAGTGTAGAACTACCATTTTAAGGACTTTAACGGTACATTAATGACCCTAATACTCTGGGAAAATGGACTAGAAATAGATACCTTTTTATCAAAAATCGGTCTAAAACAGGTCTGGGGGATTATCCCCATTACAACAATCAATCAATATTTATGAATAAGCTACAGCAGAAGATAAAGTCATTACTCCGAGAAATAAAAGAACAAAAAGAAAATAGGTATTGGTATGTTGCAACTATTACCTTTTCAACCGAAACATTTTACCGAAGAGTTAATAGTGTTAGTGAGTTCTATAAAAAGTTATCAAATAGTAAATCTGGTTTAGTAGGTCAATCATCCAACAGGGAATGGTGGAACAAATTAAGTCCTTCAGGATTTTATGATTTTACTCCAAGTAAGGATATTATTGTTTTATCATTCGTAATGGAAACTAAAGCAAAACTTAATGAATTGGAGCTCAAGTCAAGGGTTAAAAAAATTGTTCCCTATCTTGAAATTAGTGTTGGCACTAAAGAACAAAAAGAATATGAATTTGAATTAGCTTTTGAAAGGGAGTTTTACCAACAATACGAACCAAAAACAGAAGTGTTTGGAGATATTAAAAGAAGTAATAAAATATAACGTTTCGGGGCTTTGCGTTCGGGCGGGAAATCGAAGCACAAAAGTTGATATTATAACTAAAGTTCAATTGAAAAACTGCTGTTGAATTTTGCACTTCAGCCCGCCTGACGCAAAACCCTTGTTAGCCGTAGTTATAATTTTGATTTTAATATATAATTTTCTTTATAGTTCTTATTATCTATTTTAGAATAATTTACAATTTTAACTTCTGTATTATCTGTTAATGTTATTTCAATATCTTTATTTTTATTACTTTTATACAAGTTGAAAATTACATTTTCTTTTGGAATAATTGCAACATTTTCGTGTAAATTATCAATATGCTTTTCAATTAATTCCGCTGGTAATTTACAACATAAGTCTTCAACATATTCAGCGTTATCAAAGTCTGTTTTTGGGGCAAGGTTTTTCAGATAAAAATAAAATACTTTTTTTTCAAAAGGCTTAATAATGTTATCACTTGTAAAATTACCATATTCATCATCTACTAATGTTTCGTGTTCCTCTTGTGAATATAATAGTTGTGAATATATTGTTCCGTCACTATTTTCATCACAAACAAAATCTATAAGTTTAATTTTTTTTAAACTATTATTCCTTATTGAAAATTTATATGGAATAAAAACAAAAAGACTGTCATTATCTTGAGATGAACGAAATTTTGGTTTCAAATCATTTTCAATAATTTCATTTATGATAGTTGCTTTTGGCACATAGTAAGAGTAGATACTAAATATTAAAAGTATTATCGGTATCAATATAAATAATTTGGGCAGTATCTTTTTCATAATTACGGCTAACGTCAGTTCGTCTAAAAACCTAAATTTCTTTACTAACTAACCATTGTAAACTCAAATATACTACTTTTTAGTAATGAATACTTGATAAATT
>CAIRMK010000256.1 GCA_903879645.1 uncultured Bacteroidota bacterium | reverse complement strand
GGTATGTTTTTATTCAATGATGATTGGATAATATCGGCTAATTTATCACGAACCAATTTCAGTTCTTTGGCTGTTTGAGAACGTTTGATTTCTTTCAACAGAATACCGGGGTTATTTGCTTGAGCGACAACTAAATCATGTTCTGAAATGATTCCTTTAACTACAGATTTATCAGTACCATCTTGAGTAACACATAAATGAGTGACACTATATTTTAACATAATTAATTGAGCTTCTGCCACTGAAATATTTTCAGCGACCGTAATAACAGGAGCAGCCATAATTTTATCTATAGTGTTGGAGAAAGCTACACGACCTGTTGCCACTTTAGAACGGAAATCTTTATCTGTTACAATACCAACAGGATAGCTGTCTTCTGTGATTAAGACACTATCTAACATATTGTCTGTTACTAATTGAGCAGCATCTTTAATCATAGTACCAATTCCAATTTTAAGAGGTGTCTTGTTATATGTCAAAGATTGAAAATACAACATATCGGATTGGTTATCAGAAAAATTAACGTTGTCTGAAATCAGTCCATGATTTTGATTGTCTAAATTATTTTTGGTATTTGCAGCAAAACTTTCCAATAAAAAATTTAAAACCTCCGCATTTTGAGCGACAAAAGGTTTAAAAGCAGCAATAGGTATAGCGTAGACAATGCTCACATCACGAGCTTTGGCAGTCATCTGATAATTGTTTTTGGCGAAAAAAGGGCGTAAACCAAAAATATCTCCAGCATAGCATTTATTTAAAAGAATTTCTTCTGCATCAGAAATAACCGTTAAATGAATCACACCAGAAGCAACAACGTAAAAACAATCATGCAATACATCATTTATCTGAAATAAAGTTTCATGTTTTTCTAAATTGATAACACGTATAGTATTGGAAATTTTAATTAAATCGTCAAATGAAAGATAATTAAATGGTTCGTATTCCTTTAAAAAATCAGCTACACGTTGTGAAATAGCATTTGTCATAATAATAGATAATAGTAAAAAAATATAAAATCCGTCGAAACACAAAGATAGTAAAGATATAAATTTTAAATAATTAATAAAAGGTAATTTACCACGATAATTCTATTGAATTGGTAATAACCACTTATGGGAGGTATTCTAAAAATACTATTTTACATAATATAAATTATAATTCAATTAATATTTTAATTAATGGAGTATTTACAATTCATCCATAATTTTGATGCGATAAACTCTACCGATAGCAATAGTAAGTTTTAATGTGTAATCTTCAATTAACCAACTTCTATAATTCTTTGTTACATTCCCAAGACAAATGCAATATTGTCTAATTCTATATTCAATATCATCGCTTAATTCTTTGGAAAGTTTTCTGGCATCCGATAATTCTTCAGTATTTTCAACACACATTACCGCATGTTGTTCTAATGATTTTTCAAGAATAGTTTTTGCTTTAAGATTATTTTTAACAGTAAATTTAAACTCCTCATTAACATCCATAAAGATATCAGCTGTTTTGGAAAATTTTTTTCTCAAATCATCAGGCATACTATATTTGAAATTGCTTTCAATTTCAGCATCATCACGAAGACTTTCAAGGTAATATTCAGGTGATTTAAATATATGTTGCCAATCGACAGGATTATTCCATAAACCAAAACGCAATGCATTATTACCTAGATCTATAACCGTGAAATTATCTTTGTGAGGCAATTTTCTAGAACCCCGTCCAATCATTTGAAAATAAAGTGTTAAGGATTTGGTTGCACGATTTAAAATAATACTCTCTACTGTTGGCTCATCAAACCCAGTGGTTAAAATCCCTACAGAAGTCAGAATAGCATCGGGAGTTTTTTTAAACCAATGCAATATCTCTTTTCTATCTTCACTAGATGTTGTATTGTCTAGATGTCTGATATTGTATCCGGCATGTCTGAAACTCTCATAAACATGCAATGATGTATTAATTCCATTGTTAAATATTAAGGTTTTTTTTCCAAGAGATTTTTCAGTATAAGCATGAAGCAACTTCTCTTGCATTACCATATTACTATATAAATCATCGGAAGATTTTACCGTATAGTCACCATTTATACCCACTTTTAATGAGGTTAATCCAACATCATAGCTATAGGTAATTGCCTTAGCAAGAAAGCCTTTGTCTATTAGATTTTGTATTGTATCTCCAACAATTAATTCACTATAATTTTCATACATGGGTAATTTAATATTCGAACTTAAAGGAGTCGCAGTTACCCCAAGAATAAATGCATTTTCAAATGAACTAAATAACTTTCTAAATGAATTAAAGTGAGCTTCGTCAATTATAACTAAACCAACATCTTGTATTTCTAATTTTTCATCATTAAGACGATTTTTCAACGTCTCAATCATCGCTACAAAACAAGAATATTCTTGTTGATCAGGAAGTTCCTTAATAGCACTGTTTATGATTTTATTTTTGACATCAAAAGCTTTAAGCATTTTTGATGTTTGCTTACAAAGTTCGATTCTATGTGTTAAAACGACAACCTTCTTATTATGTTTTTCTAAATACCTTCTAGTTATTTCAGAAAAAATAACCGTTTTACCTCCTCCAGTCGGCAATTGATATAACAAATGGTAATTGTGAGACGCGTGGTCTAATCGTTCAAAAATTTTGTCGATATCGCCTATCTGGTAACTATAAAGTTCCTTTTTATCTTCTATTTCAGCAAGCAAATCTTTTTTAGGCATGGCGATTTTTACAATTTTGCAAAAATACACTTAAAAAAGAGTTTCGGAGTTACTATTAAAAAAAAATATTAATTTAGTAATCAAATCGTTCTACAATAGCATTAAATGTATAGCTATTTGGCCAATTTTGATGTTGCGTATTTTCTTTGATTAACACTATCCTATTTTTAAAATCTTCTAAAATGCCTTTTTCAATCATAAAACTAATTGCTTGTTCAAAAGAATTGAGCATACTTTTATAAAAAGCAATAGTGTTTATTTGTTTTTCTAAAGATAAAGCTTGCGCAATTTCTAAGTTATAAAGCATAATATCAGCAATGATAAAAGCGTCAACACCAAGCGAAATGAAATGTTTAATAAATTTTTGCGCCACTGATCGACGCATTTTTGGTCTTTTTCCTCTTATTGGAAAAAATTCATTGGAGATTTTAAGTTTAGCCTCTTTAATTAAATTATTCTCATTTGGATGGAACGCAAAATCATAGTAAACTTTTACCTCTTTAAATTTGTCGTACAACTCTATCAATTGCTCTTCGAGTTGGTTTTTGTTCAATTCTGATAAGTACTTTTTTAAATCTCTTTTGCTCATAAAAATGCTAAATTATTGCAAAAGTAATGCACTTTGTAGCTATATTATTAACCTTATTACTTAATTTTGCAGACCAAAATAAACATAATGATAAAGATTTTCAAAATTACTGCCATCTCAGAAGGTTTTTCCTATCTTATTTTACTTTCTAACATGCTTTTCATTAAGCCAACTCATTTAGAATTATACAAAACATTTCTTTTTCCAATAGGAATGACGCATGGTGTTTTATTTATTGCTTACCTTTATCTATCCTTTATGATAAAGGAAAAACAAAATTGGAGTGTCAAAGATCTAACTCTAATAATTTTGAGTTCTTTAATTCCATTTGGAGCTTTTTTTATAGAAAGAAAATATTTAAAAAATGCATAATTTTTTAGAGCATTTATTTGATTGGTTGTATCCTTTGCTTAGAAAAATTCATCTTGGTGATACCCTTTCATCCTATATTAGTTTGACAGTTAACATCCTTATTTTATGCTTTCTTGCTTATATTATTTATGTTATTTTCAAATTGATATTAGTTACTATTTTAGCACTTGTTGCTAAAAAAACTAAAACTAATTTTGATGACTTATTAGTTTCAAATCAAACAGCCAAATACATTGCTCATTTAATTCCTTTTGTTTTTATTTATAAATCGGTTCCAATAATTTTAGAGCATTATATTTATTGGCAATCTATATTTGGTAAATTAGTAGGTATTTATATTATTTTACTTTCTCTTTGGATAATTCGCAGTGTACTCAATGCTATAAGGGATTATCTCAAAGAACAAACTAGGTTCAATGACAAGCCTATTGATAGTTACATTCAAGTAATAATGATTTTGCTTTGGATCTATGGAATTGGAGTTATTATTTCAAAAATTTTTGATATCGACAAAAGTACCCTATTAGGGACTTTAGGAGCCATTTCTGCTATAGTGATTTTGATTTTCAGAGATACTATATTAGGTTTTGTTGCAAGTGTTCAGGTGTCACTTAACGATATGGTCCGAATTGGTGACTGGATTACATTTGATAAATTTGGTGCTGATGGAGATGTTATTGAAATTAATTTAGCCACGGTAAAAGTTAGAAACTTTGATAATACAACCACTACAATTCCGACTTATAGTTTAATTTCAGATTCTTTTAGAAATTGGAGAGGAATGTTAGATTCTGACGGAAGAAGAATTAAAAGACATATTCTGGTTAAAGCCAAAAGTATCCGATTTTTAACTGATGATGAATTACAAAAAATGAAAAAAATTCATCTTATTGCTGAATATATAGATAGTAGACAATCTGACATTACTAAGTATAATAAAACGCATGACATTGATAAATCAATTGCTATCAACG
>CAIRMK010000255.1 GCA_903879645.1 uncultured Bacteroidota bacterium | reverse complement strand
GGGAACTGCGGAGGCGGTAGTTGTATCCGGGGCCTGCTTATTAAAAAGCTTCAGCACTTCTTCTTCGGGCCTGCCCATCTTCGCGGATAATGTGGCAAGATTGATAGGTTTTTTCTTTCCCACCAAAAAGCAACGCCTTAATTAAGGTTGTTTTTCCAACATAAGTACCTTGCAAAAAGTAGGATTTTAAGTCGGAAAAGGCTCTTTGGATAAACCCATCCGATTTAATTTGGGAAAAACGTCCCGCAATTTCAAAATGATTGTTCATTAGACCTGTACTAAATTTGACTGTATTTTTTAAGGTATTAAAACTTCCAGCCGAACTGGCAATTTCGCCATAACTTTTTTTAGAATAGGAGTCAGTAAGCATGTTTAGGCTGGCGCCAAATGCTCCGGCACCATTAGTTGAGGTTCCAACGCCTCTTTGTAATTGCAAACTACCTACGGAAGAAGCAAAATCGGGAAGATCAACAAAGTACGTACCGCTTTCTTCGGCATCATTGTAGGGAATTCCATTGATGGTAACGTTAACCCGAGTAGCATCACTCCCTCGAACGCGAATTCCGGTATATCCTAAGCCATTTCCAGCGTCTGAAGTAGTCACCACTGAAGGTAAAAAGTTCATAAAGATAGGAATATCTTGCCCAACGTTTCTTGTTTGAAAATCGGTGTTGGATAAATTGCTAAAACTCACAGGAGTTTTAGTGGTTACTCGAATAGCAGAGACTAAAACGTCATCGAGTTGGGTAACTTTAGTAGAGTCCTTTTGGATTTGTTGGGCAAAAAAGGAAATAGAGAATAAAAAAAAGAAAATAGAGAATAGACTTGAAAACCTAAATCTTCTTGCCTTTGTGCCTTTGTGGCAAATTTGTTTGAATAAAATTTCCATTCGTAAAAATGTTACGAATAAAAAGAGGTAATTATTCTTGGTTAAAATTAAAAAATGTTTGTTTCCTGTGACAAAACCTAGCGTGCACACTATTTTTTAGTCACTTTTCCCTTAGCAGCATTACCTGCCCAGGTTCATTGGGTATAATCTCAGCTCGTTACTTTAGAGCACCCCTTTTGAGACGGCACAAAGATAAGTTAATAACAATGATATATGCAAAAATCAATGTCAAAAATCAATGTCAAAAGTCAACTTCAAAAAATAACTTCAATTCATTTAATTATTTCAATTTTTATAATTGAGATTGATTTTAGAAATTGAGATTTACAACTCGGGTTTCTTTCTGTTTTGTTTGATTTCAGCAGTGCTCGATTTGTCTTTCAATCTTTTTTCAATAACCGATCTAGGCACTTTGGTTGCTTTACGTTCTTTTGGAATTACTAATGATTTTTGAAGTATTTCCCAAAAACGATGGGTTATAATTTCTTTATTCTTTAATTGACTTCGGTCTTCATCACAGTTTAGGATAAGAATTCCTTCAGACGTGAGTTTGGTTTTTAATTTTTTGGCGGCCTGTTCTTTTTCTTCATCTGTTAAAGCAGCCGATTGTAATACATCGAAAGTTAAAACCACTTTTGAGGAAACTTTATTGACATTTTGTCCTCCAGGGCCCGAGCTTCTAACGGCTTTAAACCCTAATTCAGACAGTATTTTTTCTTGTTCCATTGCAATTATTCTATAGGTTGGTGCGCTGGTTTTAGTAAATCATTTACTGTCTTTACTGGATTAAAGGTAATCAAAGGAACTTCTACAAAAATGGTCAGCCATTTTGCCATAGCTCCATTCCATAAGCCTGGAAGTTCGAATGCTTTGTATGGTTTTCCTTTATGGTTCTTCTCCACAACAAAACCGGAGTTGGCATCAGTAAAAAGAGAAAGATCAAATTTTTGTCCGTGGTAATTTTTGACGCCACAAACTAAATCAACCGGATTAAAATGGGTAGCGCTTTCAAATATTTTTACTTGTTTTTCATCTTTAGTATCTATTTGAGAGGATTCGATAATTTGCAAAAAGGTTTTTCCTTTTTTATCGATTACCCAAAAAGGTCCACCGCCAGGTTCCCCTTCGTTTTTAACCATTCCGCAAACGCGAATGGGTCTGTTTAAGATGGTTTGAAGATGATCGATTTTACTTTCTTTAGTATATTTTACAAAATCATCTTTGATGGCAATATTTAATTTTGATTTGATATAATTGACAATCTCGTTTAACTCTTCATTTGAAATGGTACTTTCATTAAGCATTTTCATGTACTTGAAAATCGCTTCTTGGTATTGAATTAAGATGCCTCCCAGTGCTTTTTTGTATAAAGCAATAGTTTCAATGTGGTTTTGAATCACATTGTCGATGTTTTTTATAAAGACAATATCAGCATTTAAGTTGTTTAAATTCTCAATCAAAGCGCCATGTCCCCCTGGTCGAAAAATAATTGCATCATTTTCATCTCTAAAAGGGTTACTGTCTAAATCAACCGCAATTACATCAGTAGATTTATCTTGAAAAGAGTATTTTATGTTAATGTTTACATGCGATTTGGTTTCTATTTTTTCTTTTATGCCATTAATAATAGCTTCAAAATCATTTTTATGCTCTTCTGAAACCGTAAAATGTAGAAAAGATTTCCCATTGGAAGAAGCATAATGTGCACACTCATTTAAATGTTCTTCAATGGCAGTTGCCGTGTGGTCTTCATATTGATGAAACGGCAATATTCCCTTGGGTTTGTTTGAAAAATCAAAATGTTTAGGAGAAAGCAGGGTTTTAATAAACCCATAATCTTTGGTGTCTTTTTCCCAAGATTCATACTCTGGCAATCTTGATTTTGTAACGTCTAAAACTTCTTTATGAAAAGGAAATTTTTCTTTTGCTACTAGAAAAAGGGGAAGATTTTTTTCTTTTTTTCTATTGATATAGGCGTTTATACTTTCTTCACCAAGTTTAAATTCATTTAAAAATTCATTTAAAAATTTAAACATTCTACTGGCAGCCCCTGACGCGGGAACAAATTTTTTAAGTTTCAATTTATTTTTTTTCTCATCAAAAAAATTAGAAAAATATTTTGCCTCTTCTTCAGAAATTGTAATAACGCCATCATTTTTAACAGCTGCTCTATCAAGATTAATCTTTGGAATTCCATTTTTTAAAATATTAAATTGAAATTCAACGGTGTCTATATTAATATTTCGATTGTAAATTTTAATAAAGTCATAGGAATTGAGCCCTAATTTTTTAGCTTTTAGAAAGTCTTTTACAATTTGAGAGGCTTTTTCTAGTCGTTCTTCTTTATTTCCAGATAATTTGATATAGGGCTTTTCAAAATCGATTAGGGCTTTTTCAAAAATGGCTAATGTATTTTCTCTTTCGGAAGGTTGATATCTTAAATCATCAGCTTCCCAAGCGACATCTACATCGGTTAAGAAAAATAAATCGTATTTATGTTTTTTGGCTGCTTTTTCAAGGAGGTGATTGCAATGGTTATAATAAATTTCCGAAAAAATTTTGGTTACTAAGAGGGTGGTATCACAAAAAAGGATAGCGTTGGCTTGCACTAAGGCATCATTTTCTAGTTTGGTTTGACCAATTGCAATAGGAATTAAGTCGTCTGGGGTACAAATTTCTTGTTTGGAATTCCATTTATCTTGCAAATAATCGCGCGCAAACTCAGGAATCCAAATAGTATTGAATTCTTGGGCAAGTTGCGCAGCAATAGTAGTCTTTCCAGTAGATTCAGGACCATACATTGCTATCTTGATTATTTCTGAGTGTAACTGTTTAAGATTTTCTTCCATTCTAAATAAGCTAAAATAGCCAAAATTGTAAAAATTAAATATTGTAACGACAGCATACCAAGTCCTCTATAAGCAAATAGCGGAACAGCTATTAAATCGCCAACTATCCATAAAGTCCAGTTCTCAATTTTTTTCAGTGCCATATACCACATGCCTGTAAAAAATATTCCTGATGTAAAAATATCAATATAATTAGGAATTTCAAGTTTGTAACCAAAAAAAACATACACTAAATAGGTAATTATCATTGTTAAGACAAAGAAAACAACCCCAATTATTTTTTCCTTTAAAGTTGTTCTAGTTATTTTTAAGTCAGGAGCTGCCTTTTTGGAAGCCCACATATACCATCCATACACACTCATTACTGAATAATAGAAATTCATTGTCATATCGCCAAAATATTGTGCTTGATACAATAAATAAACTGTAATAACGGTGGCTATAAGTCCCGTAGGATAGACCCAAATGTTTTCTTTTTTAGCACAAAAGACACTTATAATTCCGAAAACAAATGCCAAAAACTCCAAAATAATCTGAAGGGCAGTATCGTTTTTGTATTGGTTTAATAAGAAGTCAAGCATAGGGATACGATTAAGGATTGATGATTGTTGGCTTTCAATTTATGAAGTAAAAAAATCTAAATTATTTTCAAATGCCGTTCCTATTACGACTAAGTCAGCACCTGCATTGAAAGCAATTTGAATTTCTTGTTTGGAACGAATACCTCCACCAATTAGTAAGGGAACATTAATATTTTTGGAAAGCAATTCGATCATTTCTTTTGGAACAGCCATTTGGGCACCACTTCCTGCTTCTAGATAAATGAGTTGATTGCCTATAAATATTCCTGCTTGAGCGGTTTGAAGTGCATATTCAGCATTGGATCTGTCTATTGGTTTGGTTTTACTAACTCTTTGAACGGCAGTTTCGTTGCCACTTTCTATTAAAATATAACCTGTTGAAATTACTTCCAAATTGGTTTTATTTAGAATGGGAACTGCATTGACTTGATGTTCGATTAAATAATCAGGGTTTCTTCCAGATAGTAAGGATAAAAATAAAATCCCATCTGCTTTGTCAGAAATTTGAGAAGGATTTCCTGGAAATAGTAGTATCGGTAAATTAATTCCAGATTTTAATTGCATTACTATTTCATCTAAATGAGTTCCTTCAAAAGAGCTTCCGCCAACTAAAATATGAGTGGCCGGTGATTGATTTATTTTTTGAATTAATACAGCAAGATTTTCCATCAAAACTTTATCGGGGTCAATAAGTACTGCCAGAAGTTTTTTATTTTCTGATTTTGCCGCAAGTATTTGTTTGTAAATTGTTGTCATTATTTTTTTTCAAAAGCGCAAACAAATATATAATCTTCTATAGCATCAAATAGTATCTGAAAATTTTCTTCTTTGTTGTTGAGCTTTAATGTTGCTGTTGCTTTTTTATCTTCCCATGAAAAATCTTCTTCAAAAATATCATTTGGAAAACTAATTCCTGTTTCATTTTTAATTTTAAAGATACTTTCTTTAATCCCCCAAATAACTGTTGCTTTTTTAACTTTATCTTCAGTTGATAAATTTTCTAGATGATGGACATTCATGAATCGAGAAGCAATTTTTAATATTTTTTCTTTTAATTGCTCAATATCTAATCCTATACTTTCATCACTAATGAGAATGGCAGAAAAACCATTGGAATGAGAAATAGAAATATGTTTTTCACCCTTCAAATGAGGTTTGCCTTTATCATCATAATACAAATCAAAATCACTATGTTTGATATGTTGTAACAGCATTCTAACAGCCATAAATGCTTTTTGGTGACTTTCAGATTTCATATTTTCTAATCTTGATAAAGAAGTAGCATTCAATTTTACTTCTTTATAGAGCGTGTTGAAATCTTCAGTTATCTTCCAAAGATACAGTTTAGTATTATTTGATAATATTATGACTTTATATAATGGCATATAGTATTTTGTTGTTTTTCAAAAGATTAAACTAGTAAACAATTCACAATTTTTTTAAATAAATTATTAAAATCAAAACCTATGTTGTAATTTTGCACCAAATTATTAAAAAAACAAATATACATAATAGATGAGTACACAAACATTACCTTTTGTAGCTTTTAAAGTGAAAGATATTTCACTTGCGGCTTGGGGAAGGAAAGAAATTGAATTGGCAGAAGCTGAGATGCCAGGATTAATGGCTTTAAGAGCAGAATACAAAAATGAACAACCTTTAAAAGGAGCGCGTATTGCAGGATGTCTTCACATGACTATTCAAACTGCAGTTTTAATTGAAACTTTAATTGCTTTAGGTGCAGAAGTTACTTGGTCTTCTTGTAACATTTTCTCTACTCAAGATCAGGCTGCTGCTGCTATTGCCGCTGCAGGAATTCAAGTTTATGCTTGGAAAGGTCTTGATGAAGAATCTTTTGATTGGTGTATTGAACAAACATTATTCTTTGGGGAAGATAGAAAACCATTAAATATGATTTTGGATGATGGTGGAGATTTAACTAATATGGTTATTGATCGTTACCCAGAATTAGTAGCTGGAATAAAGGGGTTATCTGAAGAAACTACAACTGGAGTTCATCGTTTATATGAAAGAGTAAAAGCTGGAACTTTACCAATGCCTGCAATTAACGTTAATGATTCGGTTACTAAATCTAAATTTGATAACAAATATGGTTGTAAAGAATCAGCTGTTGATGCTGTCCGTAGAGCTACCGACATTATGTTAGCAGGTAAGAGAGTAATTGTTTGTGGATATGGCGATGTGGGTAAAGGAACTGCAGCTTCGTTCCGTGGAGCAGGTTCTATTGTTACAGTAACTGAAATTGATCCTATTTGTGCTTTACAAGCAGCAATGGATGGTTTTGAAGTTAAAAAATTAAATACTGTTGTTGCTAATGCTGATATCATCATTACGACAACTGGAAATAAAGATATTGTTTTGGGATCGCATTTCGAACAAATGAAAGACAAAACTATCGTTTGTAACATCGGTCACTTTGATAATGAAATCGATATGGCTTGGTTGAACAAAAATCATGGGGCTTCTAAAATAGAAATCAAACCGCAAGTTGATAAATATACAATAGCTGGAAAAGATATTATCATTTTAGCTGAAGGACGTTTAGTAAATTTAGGTTGTGCAACAGGTCACCCAAGTTTTGTAATGAGTAATTCATTCACTAACCAAACTCTTGCTCAAATTGAGTTATGGAAAAATAGTGCAGCTTACAATAATGATGTGTATATGTTACCAAAACATTTAGATGAAAAAGTAGCTATGTTGCATCTTGCAAAATTAGGAGTGGAATTAGAAACCTTACGTCAAGACCAAGCAGAATATATTGGAGTTGAAGTAAAAGGACCTTTCAAACCAGAATATTACAGATACTAGTCTTATATTAATTAAATTAAGATAGAAACCCTTGCAGCGATGTGAGGGTTTTATTTTTGGTATAGGATATAAATAAAATGTGATCTAAAACTTTCATATTTTATCATGGAAAGGGTAAACTATTTTATTAGAAATGGGAATAGTTTTGTGGTAAATTACTTAGAGACTTAAAGAGACTACAATCAAAAAACCTCATTTCTTAATTGAAACGAGGTTTTTATATATTTAAGTTGTACTTGCGTACCTTGATTTAAATTGTATCTTAAATTATCCTAAGGCAACTCTACTAAATCCAGTAACAGTTAATCCACCGTCAACCGATTTAACATAAGCTGCAACGCTCATAGAACCGTCTTTAATATAGTCTTGGTTTACCAAAGTATTGTCTTTGTAAAAACGTTGGATTTTACCTTTAGCGATATTGTCTAACATAGCTTCTGGTTTTCCTTCTTGACGCAATTGGTCTTTAGCGATTTCAATTTCTTTTTCAATGATTGATGCATCAACACCAGCTTCATTTAAAGCAATTGGGTTCATTGCAGCAGCTTGCATAGCTACGTTTCTAGCAGCTTCATCACCACCAGCAACATTAGCAGAAAGGGCTACTAAAGTAGCAATTTTGTTCCCAGCGTGAATATAAGATCCTACGAAAGCACCAGATAATTTTTGGAAAGAAGCGATTTCAATTTTTTCTCCAATAACACCAGTTTGTTCGATTAATTTTTCAGCCACAGTGATACCATTAAAGTCAGAAGCTAAAAATGCTTCTTTATTATCAAAGTTTAACGCTTGATTCGCTAAATCGGTAGCTAATTTAACGAAACCTTCATTTTTTCCAACAAAGTCAGTTTCGCAGTTTAATGTGATTACAACACCAGATGTTTTATCTGCACTTACAACTGCAATAGCAGCACCTTCAGTCGATTCTCTATCGGATCTATTAGCAGCAACTTTTTGACCTTTTTTTCTAAGGTTTTCAATTGCTAAGTCAAAATCTCCATCAGATTCTACTAATGCTTTTTTGCAGTCCATCATACCTGCACCTGTTATTGTTCTTAATTTATTTACGTCTGCAGCAGTAATTGTTGCCATTTTGTTTTTTATTTTAAGATTAAAAATTCTTTTAAAATAAATTACGAATTACAAATTAAGAATTACGCAAAACTCACGTAATTCTTAATTCATAATTCGTAATTGTTTTGTTTTATTCTTCAGATTTAGTTTCTTCTGTAGCTTCCACTTCTGCAACTGGAGTCTCTTCAACTACAGCAACAACTTCAGGAGCAGCAACAGCTTCAACAACTTCAACAGCTTCAACTTCTGTAGCTTCATCACCTTCTTTTTCAGAAGTTCTGTTTGCTAATCCGTCTTTAACCGCATCAGTTACTAAAGTTAAAATTTTGTCAATTGATTTAGAAGCATCATCATTTGCAGGGATAACATAATCTACCTCACGTGGGTCAGAATTTGTATCTACCATTGCGAAAACTGGAATGTTTAATTTTTGTGCTTCTTTGATTGCGATGTGTTCAGCTTTGATATCCACTACAAATAATGCAGCTGGTAATCTAGACATGTCAGCGATAGAACCTAAGTTTTTCTCTAATTTCGCACGAAGACGATCTACTTGAAGTCTTTCTTTTTTAGAAAGCGTCATGAAAGTACCATCTTTTTTCATTCTATCAATAGTAGCCATTTTTTTAACTGCTTTACGGATAGTAACGAAGTTTGTTAACATACCACCAGGCCATCTTTCAGTGATGTAAGGCATGTTACAAGCTAATGCTTTTTCTGAAACAATATCTTTTGCTTGTTTTTTGGTAGCTACGAAAAGTATTTTTCTACCAGATGCTGCAATTTTTTTCATAGCTTCGTTAGCTTCTTCAATTTTTGCAGCAGTTTTATATAGGTTAATGATATGAATACCATTACGTTCCATATAAATGTAAGGAGCCATGTTTGGGTCCCATTTGCGAGTCATGTGTCCAAAGTGAACACCTGCTTCTAATAATTCTTTAACGTCAATTTTGTTTGCCATTGTGTAATAGTTTACGTTCCGTGTTATAGCAATGCGTCACCTTTTTCGCTTTAAGTTTTTTTACTTTAAGACTTTGTACTGCATTTCGATGCTAAACTAATTCCCTTTTTATGAGGAATATCGACAACTTTGTTTTTAATTCAATTTTAATTGTAAAAAGATATCTGAAAAAATAATCTGATAAATATCGAATATTAACGTTTCGAGAATTGGAATCTCTTACGTGCTTTTTTCTGACCGAATTTTTTACGTTCTACCATTCTTGGATCTCTTGTCAGTAATCCTTCTGGTTTAAGGATAGCTCTGTTTTCAGC
>CAIRMK010000254.1 GCA_903879645.1 uncultured Bacteroidota bacterium | reverse complement strand
TGCTGCTGATTTTAATGAGGCTCAAAAACTTGTAGATGATGTAATGGCAGAATTTGGAAACATAGATGTTTTAATCAATAATGCTGGTATTACAAAAGACAATTTATTGATGCGAATGAGCGAAGAAGATTTTGATAAAGTAATTGAAATCAACTTGAAGTCGGTTTTCAACATGACAAAAGCCGTTCAAAAAATAATGCTAAAAAACCGCAAAGGTTCTATAGTAAATATGAGTAGTGTAGTAGGGGTGAAGGGTAATGCAGGTCAAGCTAATTATTCAGCATCCAAAGCAGGAATGATCGGTTTTACGAAATCCATTGCTTTAGAATTAGGCTCTAGAAACATTCGTTGTAACGCAATCGCTCCCGGATTTATTGAAACTGAAATGACGGGTAAATTAAATGAAGATGTAGTGCAAGGTTGGAGAGATTCTATTCCAATGAAACGTGGAGGAACTCCTGAGGATGTTGCTAATGCTTGTCTTTTCTTTGCTTCCGATATGAGTGCTTATGTTTCTGGACAAGTATTAAATGTTTGTGGTGGAATGTTAACTTAAAAAAGTATACAGTCACAGTTAACAACTATCAGATAACTGTTAACTGTGACTGTGACTGAATACTAGAAATATGAACAAATCAACTTTATTATTATTATTTCTATCAGTATTACTTGCTGCTGGTTTGTCTTATTTTCAATATTATTATAAAGCTAAAAGTCAATCAAAAACAAGATTGCTTTTGGCTTTATTGCGTTTCCTAGCCGTTTTTAGTTTATTACTTTTGCTCATCAATCCTATCATTAGTAAAAGTACTTATGAAACTACTAAAACACCATTACCCATAGTAGTAGACAATTCAAGTTCTATAGTTGACTTAAAAGCCAATGTAATGGCTAAAGAAGTTTATGCTAAAATCGCTTCCAATAAAGAGTTAAAAGATAAATTTGATATTCAATCCTATAGCTTTGATTCCGAATTCAAATCGTCTGAAACTTTTGATTTTAAAGGGAAGCAAACCGATATTGATGCTGTGGCTAAAAATTTAAATAACATCAATAAAAACTCAAGATATCCAACTGTTTTAATCACTGATGGAAATCAAACTACGGGTTCTGATTATGTGTTTAGCTTTAACCCTTCTAACAAAGTATATCCTTTGGTAGTAGGAGATACCACCACCTATTTGGATTTAAAAATTAATCAGATAAACGTTAATAAATATGCGTTTCATAAGAATAAATTTCCTGTAGAAGTCTTTTTGCAGTATTCGGGAACGAAATCGGTAACTGCTAATTTTGCCATCTCACAAGGAAACAATGTGCTTTCTAAACAAAGTGTTTCTTTTTCACCCTTAAAAAAATCACAAGTTGTAACTATATTATTACCTGCTGATAAATCGGGACTACAAATTTATAATGCCACTTTAACTTCTCCTGAAGCCGAAAAGAACACCTATAATAATGTCAAGAAATTTGCTGTAGAAGTTATTGAACAAAAAACGGAAGTGGCCATTATATCTGCTATAAACCACCCTGATATTGGTGCTTTAAAACGCAGTATTGAAACTAATGCACAACGCAAAGTTACGATTATTAAACCTAATGATATCAGTAAATTAAATAATTATAATGTTTTAATTTTATACCAACCCACAGCTGCTTTTAAATCTGTTTTTGAAACTAATAAAAATCTAAAAATAAGCACTTGGATTATTACTGGAAATAAGACCGATTTTGGCTTTTTGAATCAACAGCAAACCCAGTTAAGTTTCAAGATGTCCAATCAGAAGGAAGATTATTTGGCTAACTTTAATAGTGATTTTAATTCATTTGCCATTGATAATCTAGGATTTGAAAATTTCCCTCCCTTAGAAAATAGCTTTGGTTCCATTACTGTTACCGAAAAGATGTCTGTTTTATTATCTTCTCGTATTCGAAATGTGGCTACCAATAATCCTTTGTTAGCTTATTCTGATAATCAAGGAAAACGTTCTGCCTATCTACTTGGAGAAAATATATGGAAATGGAGAGCGAAAAGTTTTGTGGATAAAAAATCATTTGAATCATTCGATTTATTTATTGATAAGACTATACAGTTTTTATCTTCCAATGATGCTCGAAAGTCTTTAATTGTGAATCATGAACGTTTTTACAACTCTGGAGATGCTTTAGAAATAACAGCTCAATATTTCAATAAAAACTATGAGTTTGATGACAAAGCTCGTTTATCTATTGCTGTTACCAATACTAAAACAAAGCAAGTTAAACATTATGACTTGCTAAAAACGACCAATAGTTTTAAAGTAAATCTTGATGGATTAAATGCGGGTAGTTACTCCTTTATAGTAAAGGAATTAAACTCAAATGCTAGCTATTCTAGTACTTTTGAAATATTAGATTTTGATATTGAAAAACAATTTGTAAATCCGGATCTTCCTAAATTGAAGCAATTGGCTAACCAGACCAAAGGGGCAGTATTTGTTCCCAATCAAGTGGACGAATTGATCAAAAGATTATTAAATAATCAAGACTATAAAACCATTCAAAAAACAATCGTTAAAAAAACTCCTTTAATTGATTGGTATTGGTTATTAATTCTAATTGCTACTGCGTTAGGAGCAGAGTGGTTTATTAGAAAATATAATGGGTTTTTGTAAAATTAATTTTCGATTAATAGCACATTCCATTGGTTTAAAAAGCATTATAATGCCATACAACGATTTTTAAAGTTGTTAATCTGTTTAATTATTTTTGGAATACATACTCTTCTAGCTTTGTGGAATATATAAGTTGTAACAAGTATTGTTTATAATTTATTTTACAAAAAGCAATTAAAAGAACTATGTATAAGTTTACAATTAATCAAAGAATTAGTATTATACAATTACTGACTTTAAAAAAAATATCTTTATTTATTTTATTGATCTGCTTTTTTGGAAGTATGCACCAAGCAAACGCCGCGACAAGAACAGCAACTGTAACTGGCAATTGGAGTGCTACAGCAACATGGGGAGGAGCAGCTGTTCCTGTTGCAGGAGATATTATTTTAATTAATTCAGGAATTACAGTTACCGTAGATGTAACTACGGCTGCTGTAGCAAGCATAACAATTAATGCTGCTGCTGCTGCCAACGGAATAACTATAAACAGTGGTATTACTTTAAATGTTTCTGGAGCAATAACTATAAATTCACCTACTGCTTCAGTGTCAAGTATACTTGCTGTTGGAGCAGGTACATTAAATGCAGCATCAATTAGTATAGCAGGGAGTGCAACAACTGGTAAAAATTCTATTGTTTCAGTCTCGACAGGTACCATTAACGTAACTAGTACTATCACTTTTAGTGGAACTGCTGCGCAAGCACAACTAACTTTTGTAGGAACTGGAATACTCAATATTGGTGGTACTTTAGGTACAGGAGGTACTTTTACACCATCAACAGGAACCGTTAATTATAATTATTTAGGAGCGCAAAGTATAAATGGATATACATATTATAATTTAACACTCTCTGGAAATGGAGATAAAACTTTAGCTGCTGCTACAACCATTACGAACAATCTCTATATTAGTTCTGGAACTCGATTAATCGATAACCAATTTCAAATAACGGGAAATGCAATTGGAACTCTAACGGTAGAAAATGGAGCAACCTTATTTCTTGGACAAATTGCTTTTAATGGAACAATATCAACTGTGTTTCCTACTAATTACACTACTGCTCATATAAATTTACTTACAGGGAGTACCGTTCAATATAATAGTTGGGTAACCCAAACCATTTCAACAGTTCCTAATTACTATAAAGTAGAGTGTCAATATCCAGGAACAAAGACAGCTGCAGCTGGTACGCTTACCATTAAAAATGATTTTGAAACTGCATCCAATTTGGATTTGAGTACTAATAACCCAACAATAAATTTAGCAGGTGACTTTAATCTCTTAGCTGTCGCAGCATCAGTTACAATGACTAGTGGCGTTTTTTCTATTAAAGGAAATTTTAGTAATACGCTTACTTCTGGTGGTAGTATCACAACAAATAGTGGTACAGTGGTTTTTAATGGTGCAACCGCACAAACAATTAGTGGTACAGGAATAGTTGCAACCCCTTTTTATAACTTAACTATAAACAATGCTGCGGGTGTTACAAATAGTATTATAGGAACAAATACTTCAATTTCGGTGGCTAATGTTCTTACTATGACTAGTGGAAATTTAACAACATCAAGTACTAATTCATTAAATGTGACCAATTCGACAACTAATGCAATTGCTAGTGGTTCAGCAACATCCTATATAAATGGTCCCGTTAATTGGACATTAAAAACTAGCATGGGTACAGGTTCAACCTATTATTTTCCAGTTGGAAAAGGCGTAAATTATCTTCCTTTTTCCTTGCTAAATCCAATTACAGGTACAGGAATAATTACTGCTACAGTAGAAGCTTTCAATGGAAATTGTGCAGGTTCTCCCAATTTCATCATTCCTAAAACAACCGCAACAATTGGTGGATTGAGTACTACTGAATATTGGTCACTAGTAACTTCTGGAAATTTTACTGGTAGCTCTATTTCTTTAACAAGATCAACTGCAATTTCTCCGTTAGATGCTATTGCAGGAAGTACAACACGTAATGGAACTTATACCTCATTAGGAGGAACTTTAGGAGCCAATGGAATTACGAGCTCAACTGCCATTGGAACTAATAGATTTTTTACTTTTGGTCGAGTAAATGGTATCCGTATTAATGGTAGTATATCATCTTCTATTTGTCCAGGAGCAAGTTTGTCAATTAATTTTGATGCATCAGGAACTTATACAACGGGAAATGTATTTACAGCACAATTATCAGATAGTTCTGGCAGCTTTTCTTCCCCTATATCAATCGGTTCATTAGCATTAGTTCCTGCTTCTGGAGCTACATTATCTACCATTGCTGCAATTATTCCAACAGGTTCTGCTGCTGGTTCTGGATACAGAATAAGAGTAGTTAGTTCGAGTCCTGTTGTTAATGGAACAGATAATGGAAGCAATATAACGATTAATCTAAATCTGCCAGCAAGTGTCACAATTGCAACAGGTGCAACAACAATATGTTCAGGCAATATCGCAACATTTACAACAACCCCTACTAATGGTGGAGTACCAACATACCAATGGAAAGTGAACGGCGTAAACGTTCCAGGAGAAACATTATCAACGTTTACAAGTACAACACTTGCCAACAATGATGTGGTTACTGTTGTGATGACCTCCACAGCTTCTCCTTGTTTAACTGGTTCCCCAGCAACATCGAATAGCATTACTATGACTGTAAATTCAAAACCAGCGGCTCCTATTATTGATATTATTACAGCGCCCACTTGTGCTTTACCAACGGGAAGTTTTCATTTTAATAATTTACCTGCTTCAGGAAGTTGGACTTTAACTCAAAGTGGTACTGCTGCTGGTTCTTCTACTGGAACTGGCACCGCCACTACTATTAGTGGATTGGCAGCAGGAAGCTACACCTACACGGTAACGAATAGCAATGGATGTATTTCACCTGCTTCAAGTGCGACTGCTATGACAGGATTGATTACAACTACTTGGAATGGAGTAGGGTCGGGCTGGTCCAATGGAACACCCACTATTGACAATAACATTATATTTAATGGAGCCTATATTTCTACAGGAAATTTATCCGGTTGTAGTTGTACTGTGAATTCGGGAACTATTATTTTCAACGCGACACATACGCTAACGCTAACTAATGTAGTGACGGTTTCAGGTGGTTCATTGACGTTTGCAAATAATTCGAGTTTAATTCAGACCAATGCTTCCGCAATCAATACGGGTTCCATTACTTATAATCGAAATGCTTCTATGAAACAATATGATTATGTGTATTGGTCTTCTCCTGTAAGTGGATTTAATATTAATAATCTTTCCTTAACGCAAATTCCAGGACCCAAATATATTTGGAATCCTACTGTAGCCAACTCAAATGGTGGGCAAGGGAATTGGGCGGATGCCACAGGAAACATAATGGTCGCCGCGAAAGGATATATTGTTAGAGCTCCAAGTTCATTTACTCCAACGGCTGCCACTTTTAGCGCTTCATTTGTTGGAGTCCCAAATAACGGGACAATAACAGCACCGGTTAGTAGAGGCTCATTAACAGGAGCTTCGTTTAGTGGAACCAATGGCGTACTTATTGACAACTTAAGTGACAATTGGAATTTGGTTGGAAATCCTTATCCATCTGCTATTCGTGCAGCACAATTCCTATTAGATAATCAATCGGTCATTGAAGGAAGTGTTCGTTTGTGGACCCATAGTACGATGCCATCTACTACTATTTATAGTCCTTTTTATGGTAGTTTTATCTATAATTACACTCCAAATGATTATTTAACCTATAACTTCACAGGAACTAGTGTCGGCCCAACAAATTCAAGTGATTTGTATATTGGTGCTGGTCAAGGATTTTTTGTAGAAATGCACGATGGTCCTGCGGCGAGTTCTACTGTTACTTTTAGTAATGGGTTGAGAAGTTCTTACTTTGACAATAGCACTTTTTATAAATCTACTAATCAAAATGTAACTAATTCGGGTGAAAAAGATAGAATTTGGTTGGATCTTGTTAGTAGTTCTAACACTACTGATAGAACTTTAATAGGATATATTGATGGGGCAACTAATGCAAAAGATAATTTGTATGATGCGTCGTATACTATATCTACTGGGATTGGAATTTATACCTTACTGGATAATGATAAAATGACTATTCAAGGTAAAGGTTTACCATTTGATGCTTCAGATGTGGTTCCTGTTGGCATAAACATTACAACTTCGGGTAATTACACTATCGCTATTGGAGCTGTTGATGGTTTATTTGATCAACAAAATATTTATATTGAAGATACGTATTTGAATGTGATTAGTGATTTAAAACAAAGTCCTTATTCTTTTTCTTCAACTGTTGGAATCTTTAATGATCGTTTTAAATTGCGATATAACACCGTTGCTTTAGGTACAAATACTGTAGTAATAAACGATGATGCTGTAAAAATTACCTCTGCTCAAAATGAAATAGCAGTTATTTCAAATGCTGATAATATATCAAAAATTGAAATATTTGATACTTTAGGAAAATTATTGGTATCCAAAAATAATTTGAATACTAATGAGTATTCTACAGAGTTGAATGCAATAGGCAATCAAATTATTTTTGTAAAAGTGATGTTGGAAAATCAACAATTATTCATTAAAAAGGCCATTGTAAATTAATTCCATTTGCACCGATGCACATTATAAAAACTTAAAATCATATTCAATAACTGCAGTACTATGCCTTGTGCATTACTATACCAAGGCATCATATCATAGTATAGTGCTTTGGAAACTTGAAATCATAACATAGTACTACAGTACTATGTTATGTGCGACTCAAAATCAAGGCATAGTACTCTTGTATTGTGCCTTGGAAACTTGAAATCATAGTACAGTACAACAATACTGTGTTATGTGTGACATAAAACCTAGGTATTGTACCATTGTATTGTGTCTTGATAATTTGCAATTATTCTTTAGTATCCCAAATTCTTTCGATAGAATTGATTTTTAAATTGGTAATTGGGGTATTATCTTTAGTGATAATATTCAAATTAGAATAGGTTTCTGTTGGGAAGAACAGGTTTGTCATGGAATATTTACCCTGATTCAATAATATCTCAACGGATGCTTTATCTAAGATGAGTTGGAAGAAAAAATTAAGTCTTTGACAAAAGACCTGGCGGAGGCTAAAGCCGCTCTTGATTCCG
>CAIRMK010000253.1 GCA_903879645.1 uncultured Bacteroidota bacterium | reverse complement strand
CAGTGTTATATTTTACGACTTGGTTTTTTGGATGGCGTTGCAGGGTTTATTATTGCAAAATATTCTGCGTTTTATGTTTGGAAAAAATATGATTTATTGCGCAAGATGTATCAAAGCGTTAACTGATACGTCTACAGTAAATTTTATTTAAAGGTTATTGTTCTTAATTTATTGCGCGGGTACCCGATAGGGTAACTGGTTTAATGGATTTTAATTTATTCGAAGTTTTAGTTATGGAAATATTCTCTATTTTTAGGAAGGAAGTTGTTAGAACCATTCAGGTAACACCCAATTTTCAGGCAACAAATCTTTGGCATTGCGAAGATTTCAAAACCCTTTGGTTATATAAGTTTCTAGACCATCATAAACTATTAGAAAAGGATGTCACCGTCAATTTGATTTCTGTATTTGGAAAGAGACCAACCGATCTCAATAAAGATTATTTGAATATTTTTTTTACAGCAGAGAATGTTCATTATTTTAAAAAGTATAATGACAATGGGATGTCTTTTTCGGATTTATCACTTGGTTTTGATTATATAGATCATCCAAAATATCATAGATTTCCGCTATGGATCACTTATTTATTTCCTCCAGATTCAACTTTTGAAAAAGTAAAAGAGATCGTAAACAATTATAACTATTCTAGTGGTGTATTGGATAGACCCACACAATTCTCTTTGATTGCAAGTCACAATTATAGAGGTAAAATGCGTAAGAAGATAGTGAATTTCATAGAAGCCAATTTCGGAAAGGTGGAGTGTGCGGGGAAATTTATGAACAACACCAATAAATTGAAAGTTGATTATAAAGACAATAAGCTAGACTACTTAAAGCAGGTTGTTTTTAATATCTGCCCCGAGAATACTAATAATAAAGGGTATACAACCGAAAAAATATTTGAGGCCATACAATGTGGATGTATACCTATTTATTGGGGGGATGAAAGCAATCCCGAACCAACCATTCTAAATAGGGAGGCTATATTGTTTTATAAGGATAACACGACAAACGAGGAGCTAAAAAAGAATTTGAATCTAATACTAAGCTCAAAAAACATAGATACTATTCCTCGTTTTACTGACAATGCAGCAGAAGAAATATGGCGGATGATCTATGAACTTAGAAATAAAATTGATCAGCTAATAGTTGAAAAGAAACTAGCTGTTTGAAAATAAGTTTACACTAATTCAGGTTATTTTTTTGGATTACTCAGATTATAGCTGTTTACTATTTTATTAGTTTGTAGTTTTTAAAATCAAATAATCTGATACCTGTAAGCTTTTCAAAATAATAGGTAAGACGATGTTTAAATTTCAGGTTCTTTTTTGTTATATCAAGTTCTAAGGCCCAATTTTTTTCTGCAATTCTTTTTTTCATAACAGCAGGGTGTGTATCGGTAAACTTAGCTAGACTATCAAATTCATTAAAGTCAAAATAGTCTGGGAGTTGCAAAAAAGATTGTGCGTCTTCATCGCTAGTCCAGAGCAGACCCATGTTTTTACTTTTTTTCATCATCTGTTCGGGGTTCTTCACCCATCCATAATGATAAATATATGCGTCAATCAGTTTTACATTTAGCTTGGTTGTTCCTACTCTAAATCCTTGTGCATCTTTATAAGAATGAATGCTTTTGTCGTTTCGTATAATCCTCACCTCCCGATGGTACCACTTTCTGCTGTCTCCTACATAATCGTAAGTACCATAGAAATGGGTGTATTTAAATAACAGACCTTGTACTTTGGGGTTGTCTTTATATTGTTCGAACCCTTTTCGGATAGCAGGATAGTATTTTTCGTGAATCACTTCATCTCCTTGTATGTATACTGCCCAAGTGCTTGCAGGATCTATTAATGCGAATGCCTTATCGGTTTCAACTGCCAAAACTCTCCCGCCACTTCTGAGTGTTTTATCCCAAACAGAATGATGAATTTTTATTTTAGGGTCGTTAATGGTTTCAATTAGTCCCACTGTATCATCATCACAATCACCAATAAGAACAATCATTTCATCTACCAAAGGCAAAACAGATAGAATGGCTTCAACAATCGGGTAACCATTTAAAACCGCATTCTTGATGAATGTAAAGCCAGATACCTTCATAATTGTTAGTAAATAATTGTAAAAAACATTAAAAATT
>CAIRMK010000252.1 GCA_903879645.1 uncultured Bacteroidota bacterium | reverse complement strand
GAAGTCGTTTAAACTTTTTTGATTGAAGCGAAAAATTAGGGTTTTTGTTTCAGATTTTAGCTTTTTTTCATTGCATAGTGGTGCTACGGAATTAAAAAAAGCTGAAATATGGGATAAAAATACAATTTTGCAGCCAATTGAAAAAAGTTTAAATGACTTCAATAATCGAAATTAATTATTCCACTACATTCAATAACTTCAATCCAAATAAAATAGCATCACCTTGATATCCATTTTGGTACGAACGGATATAATCTATTCTAAATATTTTTAACTTACCAATACCTAGATTATCTAAACCGACAGTAAATTCTTGATAGGGTAACCTGTTGGGTATAGCTAAATTGTGGAATCCTAAAACTAATTGCGATTGCAAAAGGTTTAATAATGGAATTTTATTCATCAAATAGCCCTTATCGTTGTGCTCTATATGCGTTTCAAAATAACTGTCGTTAGTGCTTGCTGCATAATAAGGAAGGTTATTAAACGTATTGGTATAACTACCACCACCGCCAATATGAGTTTGGTTGCCGTTAAAGTGTTTATAATCCACAAATGAAATTCCATCCGCATTATAAAATTTGCCCCCTTTAAGATTGATTTTCATTTCACCTTTGTTTCCAATGGAGATATCTTGTGTAATTCTAGCCGAAAGTAAATCGTACTCATATTTTTTATCCGTTGCTGCGAATGCCTTTTCATAGCCTAGATAAACTGTTGGATAGTTATCATTACCAATATTGAATTTTCCGTCTGGTCGTGTCCAATAGTGTTGACCAAATTTTAGTAAAGCCAATACATTTCCTTTCATTAGGTTATGTTTTTCAAAGGCAGGTATTGTATAATCATAAGGTAGCAAAGGATTATTAGAGGTATAGTCGATTTCTTTTTTTACAGAACATAAATTACTATTGTTCCATAACGGTTTTCTTTCAGCATATTCTAAATTGAAGTTGAGGTTCAATCCGTTGATTACTTCACGACCAAAATTAGCAGCCATAAAGTTCTTTTCATACAATTTCATATAGTTGTCTTTAAAAAACAAACTGCTAATCGTGTTGACAGCATTAGAAATGGGATTGGTCGCATTAAATTGAGCAACGGAGCTTCCGCCTGAAATATTTAGAAGTGCATTGTTGTTGTTATTGAATTTATGTGTGAAATATCCTGTGGCACGTAATTTTTTTTCTGCAAAACCATAATCAAATTTGGATCCAATTCTAGTAAAAGTTCGCTTGTCTTCATCTCTCTTTGTATAGGACAAACCTGCTTGAGTTTTCCATCCTTGAACGGTATTAAAAGAAGTTTTCATTAATGGACCTTCATAATTTAAAGACCATTTTTTGAAAGAATTAGAATAAGTATACCCAGATAATACACTCATAATTCTGAATTTGTTTCTTTTGGAGTCAATAGAATCTAAATATTTTTCAGATTTCTTTTTGGTTTGAAGGGCATCTTTTTTTAAATAATCGGTACTTTCTTCAGGTGTTAGAGGCACTGGTCTAATGGTTGTCCAAAAAGAATCTTCTTTTTTATTCGCATTTTCTTCAAATTTCAACACTTCATTAGAAAATGTTTTCTTTTCAAATTTGTCTTGAAACTCAAAATTTGAATAGACATAAGTGAATTTACCATTAATATTAATACCCAACATTCCTGCTTCAAAGTCTATGGTCTGGGTGTTTTTTGTCCAAATTTTAGTTTTATTGTTATAACTATAACTTTGTTTTAAGGTCAGACTATTCAAGGCTGGTTTTTGCATTTGAGTACCTTTAATAGTTAAATCAACGGCATAAATTGCCCAACTATCATCTACTATATAGACATAACCCTCCATGGTAGGTTCGGTATTTCTTTTAGGAGTGACTTTTATTTTATTGATTATTTTATTGTTCTCATCAGCAAACGAGCCATCAAATTTATATTTGTAATAATTAAAGGCATTATCAGCAATTGGCGAAATTACTTTCACATCAAAATCAAGGTAGTTTTCATAGAAATCAAAATTAGCTTGCGCGGCATTATTAAAACTAAAACCATTGTCATTGCCACTCACTTTCGACGCAACAATAACTTCTTTCATTTGATCAGGCTTTTGAAAAGTTATTTTAGAGACCGTTTCCGATAAATATAAAATTCCACTTCTTGTAGAATCAATCATTTCATCAAAGAAATCCAGTTTTTGACCCATTATCGATTTGGGTAAATTCTTTACTCTAAAGATGCCTCTAGAATAGAAATCAGCTTTGTATTTTGCTGTTTTATTAGCATTACTTTTTCTATTGGCGATGGCATTTTTTATAATTTGAATCGCGGGGTTTACTTTTTTATCAATTACGACATCCTCCAATTGAATATTCTCTTCCATTAAAGTCACGTCAACAATTTGTTGCACATTGTTGAACTCTATAACTTTCTTATCCGTTTTATAGCCCAAATATTTATACAATATAATATAGTTCCCCGGAATCTTGATAGTCAATTCATATTTTCCTTGCTCGTTAGAGGTCGTACTTATATAGGTGTCTTTTACATATATATTGGCAAAAGGAATAGGTTTACCATTGGTGTCAGTAATTGTTCCTCTGATTTGTGCTAGAGTTGTGATTGAAATTAATAATAATAGGAGGGCAGTAATTTTCTTCATTTGGATAGTATTTATTAGAATGTTTTTCACAGAGATTCACTGAGGTTTCACCGAGAAAATAATTAAATTATGAAACGTTTTATTCCGTCTTTTAGAAGTTTGGTGTTGAAATTTATTAGCAACCCTGTGGAGTACTCTCCTAATCTCATGTAAGTTAAAATTTGTGCCGTATGAACGTCAGTAAATTTTTCAACAGTTTTAAGTTCAATAACTAATATTTTCTCAATTAATAAATCTATTCTATAACCATGATCAATTTTAATTTCTTTATAAACTATAGGCAGGTTTAATTCTCTTTCTACGTACAATCCACAAGATTTTAATTCGTAAAACAAACATTCTTGATATGCTGATTCCAATAATCCCGGCCCAAGAGTTCTATGAACTTCTATTGCGCAACCAATGACTTTTTCAGTTAATTCATTTATTAGCATTTATAATCAATTAAAAAATTAAAACTTTCTATATAATAAATATATTGTTAAAGCTCTCTGTGTGACCTCTGTGTGACCTCTGAGAGACTCTGAGTAACAATTCTGTGTTATAATAACGATTGTAGTGCCAATTCATAACTCTTCAATCCAAAACCAATAATGACTCCTTTGGCATTGGGTGAAATATAAGATTGATGTCTAAAATCTTCTCTTGAAAAGGTATTTGAAATATGTACTTCTATTACCGGAGTTGCTATGGCTTTAACCGCATCGCCAATCCCGATGGAAGTATGAGTATAAGCAGCGGCATTCAGTATAATACCATCATAAGAAAAACCCACTTCTTGAATTTTAGTAATCAGCTCTCCTTCGATATTACTTTGGTAATAGTCTAAAGCCAGAGTTGGATATTTTGATTTTAATAGCGTAAAATAATCTTCAAAAGTTTCTTTGCCATATACTTCAGGCTCTCGTTTGCCAAGAAGATTTAAGTTGGGTCCATTAATAATAATTACTTTCATCTGAAATAGGTTTTGGTAAAAATAAATAATCTAATTATAATACAATATATTTTAATAAAATTGATTCAATTTAATTTAGGGTCGTGTTATAGTAAGGTACTAAATTGTTTATTTAAAGTAAAAAATCTCTCTCTTTTGAGACCTTATTAAGATTTATTTAATATAGTAAAAATGCATCATTTTAATGGTTGTTAACAATATATGATGTATTTATCTAACAAACAGTCCTTTAAAATCAATACTTGTTAATAATATTGTTGATAAGTATGAAATGAATAGCTGTTTTTAAAAAAAAGAATACGTTTAAATTTGTGGTATTAATTTTAAACAAAATAAACATGAAAAAAATTATTTTAACAGTAGCTGCAGTATTCGCTTTATCGTTTGCTAACGCTCAAGATTTGAAATCAAAAAAAGGTGAAAATTATTTGCCACAATCTGGTGACTGGGCTATTGGCTTTAATGCTGATGGATTATTTCATTATGTTGGAAATGCTTTTAATCAAGCAGGTAACAATGCTGCACCTTCTGTAGGTTTCCAAAATGCTGGAACATTTGTTGGAAAAAGATTTACTTCTGACAAAACTGCTCAAAGAGTAATTGCTAATTTTGCTTTTGGAAGTAATTCAAGCGAAGATGCTGCAGGTACAAAAGTTGCGTCTTCTGGTTTAAATCTTAGCTTAGGACTAGGTAAAGAGTGGAGAAGAGGTTCTACAAGATTACAAGGTTTTTATGGTGCTGATGTTATGTTGAATGTGAATTCAAATTCAACAAAAACTACTGCAACAGGTTATGAAAAAGATGTAAAATCAGGTTTAGGTTTTGGAATTGGTGCTCAAGGGTTCTTAGGAGCTGAGTATTTCTTATTTCCTAAAATTTCAATTGGTGCGCAATACACTTATGGTTTAATGATTGGTGTACAAGGTGCTTCTACAACAACTGAAACTGGTATGGCAGATGTTAAAGGATCTAAATCTTCAGGATTTAATTTAGGTGGTGTTGGTGTTAGTTCAATCAACATGACTTTACACTTCTAATTTAATTTAGAATAAATTATCTTAAAACCATACGAGAAATCGTATGGTTTTTTTGCGTAGTATAAATTATGTTATATATTTGCCGAATAACTTTAAAACAAAACATATTATGAAAAGAATTATTTTATCTGCAATTGCAATCTGTGCATTCGGATTTGCTAACGCACAATCAAACAAAAGCGGAACAATCCACGTAAACGTAATGGGAGGTTTCTTAATGGGAAGTTCTACACAACAAAGTGATGTAGCTGGGTCAACCAATGATAAGTCTACTGCTACGGGAGCTAATTTTGGAGCTCAATTTCAATACGGTCTTGCTGATAAATTCAGTGCAGGTATTGGATTAGAGACTGGAACAGCTGTTTTGACTCCTAAAGATATTAATAATGGCGGTTCAACTGACGTTTCTACATTTAAATTTAATGTTTCTGGAAGATATTATTTCTTAAACGATGAGAAATATAACATTTACGCTGGTCCATCTATTGGGTATACTAGTGGAAAAAACACTTCTGCTGCTTTTGGATTTGGAACAACAACTAAATACACTGGTTTAAATTATGGTTTAAACGTGGGTGGTAACTATTTCTTTACTAATGTAGTGGGTGTTATTGTAAATTTAGGCTATGAAGGAAATAGTTTGAATTATACAAAAACTGATGATTATTATGGAACTAGTGATAAAGGAAAAGCTACTCTTGGTGGTGTAAAAGTTATGGCAGGTCTTGCTTTGAAATTCAAATAATAAGCAACTTTCTTATAATACAAACCACGCCATTGGCGTGGTTTTTTTATGCTTATAGAAATGATACTGAT
>CAIRMK010000251.1 GCA_903879645.1 uncultured Bacteroidota bacterium | reverse complement strand
CTAGTGATGGGCAGTTGGAGAATATCAAACCATTTTCCGATAAAATAAATACCAAAACTCACGAGAGTAATGCTGCCTTTTCGCAAGATGGCAAAACGATGTATTTTAGTCGTACCAATTCTAAACGAGTAAAAGTAGGCAATGAGAAATTTGCCTCTGTGAAAATATTTAAAGCCGAACTGGTTAATAACGAATGGACTAATATTACCGAGACGCCTTTTTCAAGCGATGTCTATTCAACCGAACATCCATTTTTAACCAAAGATGGTAAACGTTTGTATTTTGCTAGTGATATGCCTGGAACTCTCGGTTCTATGGATATTTTTTATGTGGATATCAATGCCGATGGGACGTATGGAACACCTGTAAATCTTGGTGATACTGTCAATACCATTCACCGTGAACAATTTCCTTTTTTAAGTGAAGATGGTACCTTGTATTTTGCTTCCGATGGGCACGAAGGCTTGGGAGGATTGGATATCTTTATGAGTAAAAACTTCAATGGTGTTTATACTAAACCTTTGAATCTTGGGCAAACCATCAATAGCAACGCAGATGACTTTGCTTATGTAGTGGACGAAAAAAATAACAAAGGGTATTTGTCTTCCAACCGAAAAGGATCGGATAACTTATACAGCTTTACTCGAAAAGAAAACGAAAGACGTTACTTAGTAGGAGGGGATGTACACGATAAAGTATCCAAAGAGTTATTACCGGGAACTACTGTGGCTTTGTATGACGAAGACAATAAGTTAGTAGGACAAATGGTAGTAGGTTCAAAAGCCGATTACTTTTTTAATACTAAACCGAATAAGAAATACCGATTGGAAGCCAAAAGAGATTTATACATTCCGCATAGCGAGGTTTTCACCACCAATCCAGAAGGGAAGATTACCTATAATATCGAATTGGAAGTAGAATCGTATGATGATGCCGAAGATATTGTGGTTACAAAGAAAGATGGATATGTGTATATCGAATTGGAAAACATCTATTTTGATTTAAACAAATGGAATATCAAAGAGCCTGCTGCAAAAATATTAGATGTCTTGGTTGCTTTATTGAATAAATATCCTGAGATGGAAATACAATTGGGTGCGCACACCGATTCTAGAGCCTCTGAGATGTACAATTTAATATTATCTAACAATAGAGCTGCTTCGACATTAGAATACATTGTAAGCAAAGGAATTGATAGAAAACGATTACGCTCTAAAGGTTTTGGAGAAAGTATGCCTTTGATTAAATGTGGCGATCGTTGTACCGAAGCCGAACATTCTATCAACAGACGATGTGAATTTAGAATATTGAAATAGTGACTAAACCAAACTATAAATAAAAAGGTTGTTGACTCTGTTTCAACAACCTTTTTTGATTAGGATTTTTTTAATCTACAATTGCATGCGGAATAAATCTAGAAACATTATTAGTAATCAAATTATTTGATTCCCTTATGCCGATTCCTGAGGGTTGTTGTCCGAGAACCCAACTTGTATATAAGCGCAATAAACATTTATTTTGTTTTTCTTTTATCAAATCTAACAAAAAAATCACATCATTACGATGTGATTTTAATTTTATTTTGTTTGATGTTTAATTTCCACGCGAAAGGATTCGCGCGGTAGCGGGGGCTTTAATTTCCCATAGGATTTGCTTCAGCTCTCATAAATACTGTTCCAACTTTTTTATATTTCATAATTTTTCCTTTTACACAAAGCGAATACATTCCATTTCCCAAGCTTTGAGTCATGTTAATAAATTTTATATCTTTTTCTTCGCAATTATTTTCAACTGCAACATGTTTTCTTAATCTTTCATTTGGCTTTACAGCATCTTTATCTAAGTTACATTCTGGAGTGTCTGACTTGCTATCTGCATATTCCCATGTTTTATCAGATTTTAAAATAACTTTCTTACCACTTTCGGTAGTTGCTTTTATGTTTTGCGAATAAATAGTTGTTGAAATAAGTAAAATTAGAAGTGTAAAAGCATTTTTCATATTGGTTTGTTTTAAATTATTTATATTATATTTTTCAAATATATAAAATCATTTTGGACTATTGTCTTTTTAATTACTATGTAGCTATATTTTCATGTGTATATAGTTCTGCAATTTATAATGGCTGTTTTACTTTTTAATTATTCTATCATCATATGTTGAAAATTTTTTAAATATAAATCTTTATTTCCAGTTGTTTCAGAATCTATTGAGAATGACTAATCTTTAAAAGTTATAAATAAATCTATTTTAGGATTAAATATGAATATGTAAACTTATTTTAGGACGAGACACACCGCTACCGCGCGAATCCTTTCGCGTGGAAATGTTTATTTTGTTTTTTTTTTATCAAATCTAACAAAAAAATCACATCATTACGATGTGATTCTAATTTTATTTTGGTTGATGTTTAATTTCCACGCGAAAGGATTTGCTCGGTAGCTGGGGGTTAGCAGTAGTCATTTTTTATTGGTACATAAAATCGCTTACTAAATATTTTTTTACTAAATCAGAATATTGCTTTTCTTCTGGATTTAAACTTTTTTCAATTTTTTCTAACTGTAAATTTTTCATTTTCTTTTTCCATTCTTTTTCACTGATTTCCTTATTAACTTTTTTCTTTAATAGTTCAAAAACTTCAAAATTAATATTTACTGCTTTATTTAAGTTTTGCGAAAGATTTTTTTCTTGTTTCTTCTCCGAAATGTTCAATAAGTTAAATTTAAAATTCGGATAACTTAATTTCAACATTTCGTCATCGTTCACATACGTAATTTTATTTTCTAAATTTCTAACAATAAAACCATCAAAATATACAGTGCTAAAATCTCCAATTCTTTTTAATTTATTATATAAAGAATCAGTTTTTAATTTTGAATTTTCTACGATATATGAACAGTAAAAAGAAACTTCTCTATATTCTTCTGGTTTGTAAATTAATTTACAAGTAACTTCAGTCGATTTATTATAATCATTAGTTTTAATATCTTCAATTTGCGCTTGCCAATTAACAAATACTTTATTACTGTCAATAAAATTACTTAAATCTGCATCGTATTTTTCAAAGAATTCTTTTTTTTGAATATCGTTTACAGCATCATATTGTTTATTTATTTTTGATTCTAAAAATTTGTCAAACTTACTTTGTGTTTGATTTTCAAAATTCATTTTCTTTTCGGAAGCATTTTTACAACTTATAATTAGTATTGAAATTGCTATAATTGTAATTATTTTTTTCATTAGTTAAGGTGTTTTATGCGGTTTTTCAGGCATGATTACTACTAACGTCAGTTCGTCTAAAAACCTAAATTTCTTTACTAACTAACCATTGTAAACTCAAATATACTACTTTTTAGTAATGAATACTTGATAAATTAAAAATT
>CAIRMK010000250.1 GCA_903879645.1 uncultured Bacteroidota bacterium | reverse complement strand
ATCCTACAGGTACAGTTAATAGAATGCCTTACGTTGTTAGTCCATCGCTTTCAAATTTACAATCAAGTCATTATGGTTTGGTAAATAGTTTTACACATCCGTTAGGTAAAGTTGATATAATTTCACAAAATTGGAATCCAATAACAAGAGAATTAACCTTTGAAACAGCTACAAATTTTGCACTGCATCAAGTTAATACAAATTATAAAATGGCAGGAGTAATTGTAGAGAATGGTATAACCAATGTTTCAGTTCAATGTAATGCTTATTCTGGTGGTAGCTTAGGAGATTTAATAGATTGGCAAGGGCTTAATTGGGCTAATTTACCTTATTATGTACCTGCCAATCAAGTGGTTTATGATAATGTTGGTCGAGCATTATTAGGTGGTTTTGATGGCTTTGACGAATCTATACCCAGTGAAATCACATATGATGTTTCTTATAATTATAATTTTAGTTATATACTACCAACATCTTTTAATGAAAATAACATTGATTTAGTAGCTTTGTTATTAGATGGTAATAATGGACAAATTGTAAATGCAAAAAAGATTGCTCTCTCTACTACCTCACTAGGAATTTCAAATTTCACTAAAAAAGATGTTAACATCTTTCCAAATCCATCAAAAGGCATAGTAAATTTGACAACAAATGATGTGGCTAGAATAGAAATAATTGACATTACTGGAAAGATTGTTTTTTCTGCTAATATTATTAATAAAAATACTCTAGATTTATCTTCTCTTCAAAAAGGGATTTATATGGTAAAAATGTATATGGATGATTTCGTTAAAACAGAAAAGCTTATCTTACAATAAATTTGTAAAGTAAAGATTTATTATTTTCTCTCCCCAATCTGTTGTCTCCACATTGCATAATACAATCCTTTATCTAAAAGTAACTCGTTGTGTTTTCCTTGTTCGATAATTTTTCCTTGTTCTAATACGAATATTTTATCGGCATGCATTACAGTCGATAATCGGTGGGCGATTAAAACTGTGATTCGGTGACTGTCTGATATGTTTCGAATAGTTGCATTGATTTCTTCTTCGGTGATAGAGTCTAATGCCGAGGTCGCTTCGTCAAAGATTAATAATTTAGGGTTTCTTAATATGGCCCTAGCTATAGAAAGGCGTTGTTTTTCTCCACCGGATACTTTTATACCGCCTTCGCCAATTGTAGAATTCAATCCATCTTCGGCACGTTTCAATAAGTTTTCGCAACTGGCTCTTTTTAATACATCGTACAACTCTTCATCGGTCGCTGTTGGTTTTACAAACAATAAGTTTTCACGAATGGTTCCAGAGAACAGTTGGGCATCTTGTGCTACAAAGCCTAATTGTTTTCTCAAATCGAGTAAATCGATTTTAGTGGAATCAATGTTGTTGTATAATACCTTTCCTTCTTCGGGCGGATACAATCCTACTAATAGTTTTACTAAGGTTGTTTTTCCTGAACCTGAAGGTCCCACAAAAGCAACGGTTTCACCTTGCTTAATTTCGAAATTAATGTTCTCTACCGCTTTGTAATTGGCTGTTTTGTGTTGGAAACTCACATTAGAAAACAATAAAGAATGAATAGCGCCAATATGTTCTGGATTTTTTGGACGAAATTCTTTTGGAGCTTTTAATAAGATTTTAAAATTCTCCATAGACACTTTGGTTTCGTTTAGGGCTATGATAAAGTTGCCTAATTCTTGCAAGGGACCAAATATGAAGAACGTAAAGAATACCATTGTCAACAAATCGCCTACAATGATTTTGCCTCCGAATAAGAAATAATATAGGGTAAAGACCACACAAGTTCGTAAGAAGTGTACAGTGGTACCTTGGATAAAACTCAAACTTCTGATGAAACGTATTTTTTCTAATTCCAGTTGAAGGATTTTAAACGTGTTTAAGTTCAATCGTTTTTCTTCTTGATAGGTCAATCCTAAACTTTTCACCAACTCAATATTCCTTAAACTTTCAGTTGTGGAACCTGCCAAGGAGTTGGTTTGGTTGACTATTTTGCGAGATACAATTTTTATTTTCTTGCCCAAATAAGAACTTATCAACGCAATAATTGGCGCTGTAATTAGAAAAATAATAGAAATTCGAGAATCTATTCTAGAAACATAGATGATTACAAATATAAATCCGATGATGGTTTGGAAGATTAAAGAGATGGAAAGTGTGATTAACTTCTCTGAATCTAAACGCACTT
>CAIRMK010000249.1 GCA_903879645.1 uncultured Bacteroidota bacterium | reverse complement strand
TTGAGTTTTTCTTATATAGGTGTTAGAGGTTTTTTTGTAATAAGTGGTTATTTAATTTTTCAAAGTCTAGAAAGAAGTGTAAGCTTTTTAGACTATTATTGGAAGCGATTATTAAGATTATTCCCTGCTTTAATTGTTGTGTTGTTTTTAAGTGTTGTTTTAGTTTTTTTTGTTTATGAAAGTCCGATACCTTATCTTAATAATAAAACAATTTGGACTTATTTGCCAAGAAATTTAACATTATTCAAGCAACAATATGCTATTCAAGGTGTTTTTGAAGATAATCCATTTAAAGGAGCAATAAATGGAAGTCTTTGGACTATACCTTACGAATTTACAATGTATATTTTACTTTCTATTTTACTTTTTTTTAAAAACAAACTAAAAGTTGTAAATTTTATTCTTTATTTTTCATTTTTTCTTTTTTTAATTGCGAATTTTTTCTTTTATGAAAAAATTGGTAATCATGGGTTTATAATAAATTTTCAAAAAATAATTGATCTTGGTTTCTTTTTTATTAGTGGATCAGTATTGTCTACGCTAAATCTTGATAAATTAAAAAATAAAAACACAATATTAATTCTAACTGTAGCACTATTGTTTTTGTCACTTTTTTTTGGTTTTTTATTTTACGTGAAATTCATTATTTTCCCAATTATTTTTATTTTATTTGGAATAAAAGCTACTCCTTTTTTAAGTGGAATAGGAATAATAATAGGGGACTTATCTTACGGTATTTATATTTATGCTTTCCCTATTCAACAGGTATTAATGCATTTTTTTAAGCTTAATTATTTAGAATTGATGCTTTATAGTTTTATTATTACTCTTTTTTTCGCCTATTTGTCTTGGCATTTTATAGAAAAACGCGCATTAACTTTAAAATATCTAACATCAAAAAATAAAATTAAATAAAATGATTTAGTTTACTCTACTATTTATTGCTTTTAGAATCCCTAATAGAATAACATCATAATAATTTCCACAATATATTTTAGTTTTTTTTTATTTATTACTGAAAAACTATTAGATAATACTACATTACTATTTATGAATACTAAAGTTAAAGTTCTTCATATTATAAAATCATTGGGTCGAGGTGGAGCCGAAATGCTTTTGCCCGAAACGTTAAAGCAGCACAATCAAAATCAATTTGAGTTTCATTACATTTATTTCTTACCATGGAAAGATCAATTGGTTGCTACCATTGAATCTGAAGGAGGGAAGGTTATCTGTTTACCTGCCAAGAATAATCTTCAGCTTTTGTTCCAATTTTACAAAATTATTTCTTACTGTAAACAAAATCATATTCAACTTATACATGCTCATTTACCTTGGGCTGGTTTTGTTAGTAGAATTGTTTATTTGTTCACTAAAATTCCAACTATTTATACCGAGCATAATTTGCAAGAGCGGTATCATTTTATTACTAAAATCATCAATAAATTCAGTTACAATTTTCAAACTTTAGGAATTGGTGTTTCAGAAGATGTTACTGCTTCTATTAAAAAAAATATTAATCCCAAAATAATTGTTACCACTGTTTTAAATGGGGTTAATACTAGTAAATTTTATAGAGATAGCGTTGATGTGGGAAATAACACCATAAGAAAACAATATTCAATTCCGAAAGAAGCTTTTTTGGTTGGTACTGTAGCCGTTTTTCGATTTCAAAAGCGATTGGATTTGTGGATGGAAATACTTGCTGAAGCCATTGCAATCAATCCCAATATTTATGGTATTATCATAGGAGCTGGACCATTAGAAGCAGCTTTACTAGATAAGCATAAGACTTTAGGGCTGGAGGGGAACGTTTTTTTTGCTGGATTACAATCCAGCGTAAAACCTTATTATGAAGCTATGGATGCTTTTATGATGAGTTCCTCTTTTGAGGGACTTCCTATCGCTTTATTAGAAGCAATGAGTATGGAATGTGCTATTTTGTCTACCGATGCAGGAGGGATTAAAGAAGTTTTAAGAAATGATGTAGATGGATTAGTTGTTAGTGTGGATGATTGGAAACTTTTATCAGCCCTATTGGTTGATTTATCTACTCATTCCGAAAAGCTAATAGCTTTTCAAACCCAATCTAGAAAAAGAGTTGTTTCAACTTTTAGTATTGAAGCTATGGTTAGTCAATTAGAAACCTTGTATTTAGAACAAATCGTATGATTATTAGAGCCCCTCATGAAGAAGATACAGCAGTAATTATTGAATTGTTGCAGCTTAGTTTGGGAGAAAGTAAATTAAAAAAGACTCGAGAAATATGGGATTTTAAGCATAATGAAAATCCATTTGGAGTTTCTCCGGTTTTTTTGGCAGAAGAGAATACTATTTTAGTTGGTGTAAGAGCATTTATGCAGTGGCGTTGGCAATTGGGAGAAGTTGTTTGGACTTCTTATAGAGCTGTTGATACTGGTACCCATCCCGATTTTCAAGGCAGGGGTATATTTAAAAAGTTGACCTTACATGCATTATCGTATGTTATGCAACTTGGGGATTGTTTTGTTTTTAATACACCCAATGATCAAAGTCGTCCTGGTTATTTAAAAATGGGATGGCAAGAAGTTGCTAAAATTAAAGTTGCTATACTTCCCATTTCTGTTTTTAGTTTAGCTTATTTATTTTATAAACGAAAATATGGAAATTCAATTTCTGAGTTTCAATTAGATGAATTGTGTAGGATTTACAATTCCAATTTGCAATCTAAAAATGTATTATTTACTCCAAAATCTGCTGCTTATTTAAAGTGGCGTTATGAAGAGAACCCTTTGCAGGATTATATTGTCGTTTCTTCACCAGATTATTATGTTGCTATGTATGTAAAAAAGCATCGGTTTTTTAATGAACTTAGAGTTGTAGAAACGATTAGCGTTTTTGATGCCAAAATTCGTTCTAGTCTCCGTAGGGTGATTTCTCAATATGCTTTTCAAAATGGTTGTTTACTTATTACTACCTCCGATAAAGAATTGTTTTTTTTTAGGATTTATGGTTCTTATGGGCCAATACTAACTTTTAAATCCCTTACCCATTCTGAAAATTTTACTAAAATATCTTTAGATATTAACAATTGGAGTTATAGTTTGGGCGATTTGGAATTGTTTTGAAGGTTTCTTACTTCTTTAGAAGGGAATTTTCTATTTTGTTCATTTAATGTGATTGCTTCGCCAGTTCGCCTACGCTCGAGCTCTCCTTCGTCGAAATGAAAAAAAAATCTATTTTCAGTAGTTTAGTGGTTTGGAATTGTTTTAATTGACTTCCTTTTAATTTTTTTATATTTCTTTCTTTTATAATAATTTAGAAATGAAAATTAAATAAGTATTTTAGCCTCAGTAAATATTAATAAATTATTCTTGTTTTATTTTGTGTATTTTGTTTAAAAAAAAGACATGACAAAGTATTTGAGTTGTTTTTTAAATTATTACACTTAGGATTTCTATCTCTTACTTTTTAATTATGGATTTTATTCTGTTATTATTTTTTATCATTTTTCTGAATCAATTATTTATATCCAATCTTGTTAAGAGAAATAAGTTATTGTCTAAAAAAACATTAAATTTATTATTTCTATATCATCTGTTGTTTTTTGTAATTTATTATGCCTTTACGATGTTTAGTAGGTCTGATTCTTTAGAATACTTCGCAAAAGCAACGACAATTGGGGATAAATATAGCTTGTTTGAATATACTGGAACCCAATTTATAGACAATTTTTCTGCTCTATTTGTATCGTTTGGTTTTTCCTTCGAAAGCATGATGTTGCTTTTTTCCTGGTTTGGATATATTGGTTTTGTGTTTGCTTATTTGTTTTTTAGGGAAAACATTCCAATAAACGTTATTGTTTTTCGTAGATTTGATTTGTTGACTCTTCTGTTGTTTTTGCCTAATATGCAT
>CAIRMK010000248.1 GCA_903879645.1 uncultured Bacteroidota bacterium | reverse complement strand
TTTAAACAGGATGGACAAAGTTTTAGATACTCCAATTTATAAAGGTTGGTATTCTGAAGATTTTTATATAGGAAATCAATTTTATAAAGCAAATTCATATAGTAATAAAAACAAATCAAAACTTATATCAAAACATGTTTCCGAAAAACTAGGCATTTTAACACCTCTTTTATTTCCTATTTCAAAAATAATTAAATTTTTAGCAAAAAAAGGAATTAACGGTAAATGCAAAAAGATCATTATTGAGCCTATAATAAAATAGCTAATCTATTGTATTAATAGGCAGCATATTAATTTCATATATTGCTTTGTGTTTAAAAAAACTACAACTTGCGTTGTAGTTTTATATACTTATCTTATTTAAAAACTTACTTTGTTTTCTCTCCCACAAAATAGTCGTTGGTGCTTTTAAACAAGACATTAAAAGTGGTTAAACTTCCATAACATCTGGTGATGTATTGTTGCATTTCAATCTTTTCTGCTTCTTCTAGATTGCTCGAGTTTATTTTTTGTTCCATCACTCGCAATCGGTCACGAACCATAGTTATTTTGTGAAAGAACGTGTCAATAGGCACTTCTTTATTTTGAGTAGGAGTTCCTGGTTCCATTATCAATTTTCCACCTTTCCATTTATCGGCAATTGCTACTACTTGAGTAACGTCTGACCAACGTTGCAAAAGGTTTTTTAGTGTTTTTTCAACTTCATAAAAACTAACGGTATCTACTTCGCCATCAACCGCATCTATTACTTCAAAAGAGCTGTCAATGTCTATCGTTTCCAATCCGCTTTCAATAAAAGTAACCCAATAATGTTTGGATGTTACATTAGTTACTACTCCAAGTCCCAATTCAGGATGTTTAATTCGGGAACCAATACCTAAAATATTCATAGTTTAATTTTTTTTCAAATATAAAAATTTTAATAAACCTGACATATAAAATTATTTAAACCATTAAGAGCATTAAGAAAATTAAGGACTCTTACTAAACTTAATGCGCTTAATGGTTAAAAAAAGAAAAACTTTAACAAATTCTTCTCAACTGACTAACTGAATTTTGTTGTTAAATAAGAAAATTAAGAAGTCTTACTTAACTAAACTTAATGCGCTTAATGGTTTAAAAAACAAATTCTTTAACAAATTCTTCTCAACTGACTAACTGAATTTTGTTGTTAAAATTGTACTTTTGCGTTTTAACAAAAAATATGCTGGAAAACGATAATACTATTGAAGTAATTGGCGCTCGTGTTCACAATCTAAAGAACATCGACATTACTATTCCGAGAGAACAATTGGTGGTTATAACTGGGCTTTCGGGTTCAGGAAAATCATCTTTAGCTTTTGATACGATTTATGCCGAAGGACAACGTCTTTACATCGAAACGTTTTCGGCTTATGCGCGTCAATTCCTTGGAGGATTGGAACGTCCCGATGTAGATAAAATAGACGGACTTTCGCCCGTCATTGCAATTGAGCAAAAAACTACAAGCAAATCGCCTCGTTCTACTGTGGGAACCATTACCGAAATATACGATTTCTTGCGTTTACTTTATGCTCGTGCTGGTGAAGCTTTTAGTTACAACACGGGTGAGAAAATGGTTTCGTATTCGGATGAACAAATCAAGAATCTAATTAAAGAAAATTTCATTGGAAAACGCATCAATATCTTAGCACCTATCATCAGAGCTAGAAAAGGACATTATGCCGAGTTATTCCAACAAATAGCCAAACAAGGTTTCGTAAAAGTACGTGTCAACGGAAAGATTGTGGACATCACTGCCGGAATGAAACTCGACCGTTACAAAACCCACGATATCGAAATTGTAATTGACAGATTGCAAGTAGAAGATAATGACGATACCGACAAACGTTTATCGGAAAGCATCAAAACTGCCATGTATCATGGTGAAGATGTGATGATGGTCATTGAGCACGAAAGTGATGAGGTGCGTTTCTTTAGTAGAACTTTGATGTGCCCCACAACAGGTATTTCTTATCAAAACCCTGAACCGAATTTATTTTCGTTCAATTCACCCAAAGGGGCTTGCGAACATTGTAATGGTTTAGGAATTGTAAACGAAATCAATATTAAAAAGATAATTCCCAATCCGAAATTATCAATCAACAAAGGTGGCTTTGCTCCTCTTGGCGAATACAAAAGCTCGTGGATGTTCAAACAATTGGAAATCATTGGTGAGAAATACAATTTCAAATTGACCGATGCCATCGAAACCATTTCCGACGAAGCAATGGATATGATTTTGAATGGTGGTAACGAAAAGTTCTCGGTAGTTTCTAAGACAGCAGGAGTTACCAAAGAATATAAAATAGATTTTGAAGGAATTTCTAAATTCATCAAAAGTCAACATGACGATAGTGGTTCTTCTTCTATTAAACGATGGGCAAAAGATTTTATGGACGAAATCAATTGTCCGGTTTGTGAAGGGTCACGTTTGAAAAAAGAATCGTTATTCTTCAAAATAAACGATAAAAATATAGCCGATTTATCTGCCATGGATATTTCGGAATTGACCGTTTGGTTCAAAGCATTACCAGAAGTTTTATCTGAAAAACAAAAAACGATTGCTACAGAAATTCTAAAAGAAATCAACGATAGATTGCAGTTCTTGATGGATGTGGGTTTAAATTATTTATCTTTAAGCAGGAGTTCCAAATCGCTTTCAGGTGGTGAAGCACAACGTATTCGTTTAGCAACACAAATCGGTTCGCAATTGGTGGGTGTACTTTATATTCTGGACGAACCTAGTATCGGATTGCACCAACGCGATAACGAACGATTGATTAATTCGTTGAAAAATCTTCGTGACATTGGTAATTCTGTTTTGGTAGTTGAACACGACAAAGACATGATAGAATGTGCAGATTACGTAATCGACATCGGACCCAAAGCAGGAAAGTTTGGTGGTAATATTATCAGCAAAGGAACACCAGCTGAATTGCTAAAAGAACACACGTTGACGGCGCAGTACTTAAATGGTGAATTGCAAATTGAAATACCAAAAAAACGTCGTGAAGGAAATGGTAAATCTATAAAACTATCGGGAGCAACAGGTAATAATTTAAAGAATGTAACCGTAGAATTCCCATTGGGAAAACTAATTTGTGTTACCGGAGTTTCAGGAAGTGGTAAGTCAACGTTGATTAAT
>CAIRMK010000247.1 GCA_903879645.1 uncultured Bacteroidota bacterium | reverse complement strand
TTTTTGGCAAGGAAAGAGGTAAAATTACTTCAATAAAATACATTGGATTTACAAATTATAAAATTAAATAACCTCAATCTCTTTTTCGCGCTTATGTCTTAATCTACTGATTGTAGCATTCAATTCAAATCCTAAAAGTAGAATCATACTGTTGATCCAAATATAAAACATCACTATCAACAAAGTGCCAATTGAACCATAAAGTTGATTGTATTTAGAAAATCTAACTACCCAAATTCCAAAAAAATAAGATGACAACACTATTAAAATTGTAGTGAAAACAGCTCCAATAGAAATAAATGAACGCTTATTTTCTTGCTTGGTACCAAACTTAAATAAGATCGAAGTAGTAATCAATATCATGGCTACCACAAAAACATATCGTTCCATCTCAATAAGTGGAATTCTGCTAGACAAAACATCTTGAATTTTAGTTTCTTGAATAAGAACTTCAAAAATTACAATAGCAGCAACTGTAATGATTAAAATCAAAGAAAGCAATATTGATAATCCTAATGATATGAAATATTGTCGAAAATATTTACGCTTTAAAGTAACATGATGGGAGTTTTCAAAACCTCCAAGAATAGCATTTACACCATTTGCCATAAGGAAAATTGCCATAAAAAATCCAGTAGAAAGCAATCCTGAATGACTGTTATGCAAAATATCATTGATAATTTTAGAAATTGCATCAAAAGTTGTTGGTGGCACACTTTGTTGTACAAATGCCATAAAATCATCTTGAAATCCTTTTATAGGAATAAACGGTATGAGATTTAAAATAAATAATGCAAAGGGAAACAATGCCATAAAGAAGCTAAATGCAATAGCTGTAGCTCTGTAAGAAACAGCTCCTTCTACAATTCCAATAATATACAATTCTAATAAATCATACAACGACAACCCTTTTAACCACGGAAGTTTTATTGACTTTCCGAAGATAACAAGTTGTCTAACAACAGGAATTTTTAATAATTTATCTTCTATTTCTAATGACATTTATTTAAATGGCTTTTAAACTCAAGTCCATATTATACACTGAATGAGTCAAGGCTCCTGATGAAATATAATTTACTCCGCATTCGGCATATTGACGAATAGTACTCTCATTGATATTTCCGGAAGATTCTGTAAAACACTTATCTCCAATCAATGACACCGCTTTTTTAGTATCTTCAAAATTAAAATTATCAATTAAAATTCTGTAAACCCCTTCCGATTGCAAGATTTCTTCTATTTCGTCTAAGTTTCTGGCTTCAACAATTATTTTCAAATCTTTACTATTAGCTTTCAAATAATCTTTGGTCTTACTAATAGCTTTAGTAATTCCCCCAGCAAAATCGATGTGATTGTCTTTAAGCATAATAATATCATACAAAGCAAAACGGTGGTTTTCTCCGCCTCCAATTTTAACAGCCCATTTTTCACAAGCACGAAAACCCGGCGTAGTTTTTCTAGTATCAAGAACTATAGTAGAAGTGCCTTCTAATAAATCAACATACTTCTTAGTTTTCGTTGCAATAGCACTCATTCGTTGCATCGAATTCAATACCAATCGCTCTGCCTTTAATATTGATTGTGAACTTCCTGTCACATTGAAAACTACATCACCATGCTTTACGGTAGCTCCATCTTCAATAAATGTTTCTACTTTCATATTGGCATCCACATAATGGAAAACCATTTTAGCAAATTCAACTCCTGCAATAATCCCATTGTCTTTTACCAATAATTTGGCTTTACCTTGAGCATTATGCGGGATACATGCTAATGATGAATGGTCACCATCACCTACATCTTCTCGGATAGCATTCTGAATAATCAGTTGAAGTTCGTTTTGAAATTGCGTTGCTGTAATCATAATCGTAATTTGAATGGCTAAATTAATCAAAAATGTTGATTTGAATATTTGTTATCTTAATTTTAAAAAATAAATTATAGTAAGAATTTTAGTTACACAAAAAATAATTACATTTACCTACTAGCAATTAAAAATTAAATCATGGCAAAAAGTCAAGACGCAAAAAAGACAGTAAAAAAAGAACCTCTTAAAACCGCAAAGGAAAAAAAAGAGGAAAAGAGAGTAAAGAAAAATACTCCTAAACGTGATTAAATAAAATATCCTCAATTGTCTTACAATTGAGGATATTTACATTTGGATTAAAATTAAATTAATACCCTATTTCAATTCCATTTTCTTCTAATATTCCAATTAAATAAATTCCTTCTTTGGCATCATATTTTTCTGTACCACTTTGATACCATTTTGCTAAAATAGTAAGTTGATGTGGAGTATAGCCGTAAGTATCTATTTTCAACCCCAACAATCCAGCTAAAAGAAATTCTTCTAAAACTTTGTCTGTAACTATTTGATGTGGAATTCCATCAACAACATTCCCATTCATCTCTTCATAGTATTTTCTTCCTGAATTAAACCCAAAAGTAAAAGCTTCATTATTTTTCTTTCTGCTTTTTTTTGAATAAGGATCCAATCCTAATGAATAACCATCTAAATAATCTTTTCTGAAAACTGGGTTAAAAATATTTTGTATGTTCATTTCCATTCGTTGTTTTTCACTAATTATATTTCAAAAGTAACAAGTCTATTCAAGCAATAATAGTAAAATCGTTGAAAGGATAAAATACTCTTTAAACCACACCTGCATTGACGTTAGTCGATAAAATAATAGATAATTAACTATTATTAGATCAAATTACATGAACTTATTTTACAAATTAGAAAGTCAACACTCCCGAAAGTATAAAATTATTATCCAATCAAGCATAAATAGCGCAAATTTTCACTCTTTTTATAGATTAATACTTTAAATTATTGTTTTTGAACTCATTTTGGAATCAATGAACATAAAAATAATATTATTTTGATAAAGTATTATATTCTTAAGATAAAAAGTTTTATTATTAAGATAAAAAAAACCTTTTAAGAGTACCTGCTCTAACTAATTATACTATTAGGAAAAATAGTTACGTAACAAATTGTATACTTTATCGTCTTACCTTTAAACCAAACATATATAACTGTGGAAACTATTCTTTCTATCAAAAATCTCAACAAACGTTATGGCAAACTTCAAGCCGTTAAAAACGTTTCACTAGAAATCAAAAAAGGAAATGTTTACGGCATTTTGGGTCCCAACGGTAGCGGAAAATCTACAACTTTGGGAATTGTATTGAACGTTGTTAATAAAACTTCTGGAGAATACAGTTGGTTTGGTGGCACAATGCAAACTCACGAAGCTTTGAAAAAAGTAGGGGCTATAATTGAACGGCCTAACTTTTATCCTTATATGACAGCCAAGGAAAACTTAGAATTGGTCTGTAAGATTAAAGGTATTCCTTATACAAAAGTGCAAGAAAAACTAGAAGTAGTGGGATTAATTGAGCGTAAAGACAGCAAATTCAATACTTTTTCATTAGGAATGAAACAACGTTTAGCAATTGCCTCCGCATTATTAAATGATCCTGAAATATTAATTCTTGATGAACCTACTAACGGATTAGACCCGCAAGGAATTCATCAGATTAGGGATATTATCAGATTTATTGCAAGCCAAGGAACCACTATTCTGTTGGCATCTCACTTACTAGACGAAGTAGAAAAAGTGTGTTCGCATGTATTAGTATTGCGTAAAGGTGAAATCTTATATTCGGGAACTGTGGAAGGAATGTCTTCTAGCAATGGATATATAGAACTACAATCTAACGACAACTCAACACTTATAGAAGTATTGAAATCCTATCCGACCATTGAAAAAATAATTCAAGAAGAAGGAAAGGTATTGGTTTATTCTAAACAAGAAATTGACCCCGCTTCATTAAACAAATTCTTATGCGATAACAATATTTTTTTGAATCATTTGGCGAAACGCAAAAACAGCTTAGAAGAACAATTTTTACAATTAACAGGTAAATAAAAAGAATATGAAACGATTACTCAATATAGAATTACAAAAAATCTGGAAAAACAAAGCTAGTAGAATTTTAACCATAACTTATTTTGGATTATTAAGTTTAATAGCTCTAGTAGCTTCAATCAAATTTGATATTGGTCCATTTAAATTTCATTTAGCTGAAATGGGGATTTTCAACTTTCCATTCATTTGGCATTTAAATTCTTTTATTGCAGTTTTTGCTAAAATATTTTTTGCAATTATTATTGTTTCCATGATGGCAAACGAATATAGTTATGGAACGTTAAAGCAGAATCTTATTGATGGCATGAGCAAAAAAGAATTTATTGCATCTAAATTTGTTACTGTTATTGCCTTTTCAATGGCTTCTACAATCTTTCTTTTTATAACTTCATTAATATTAGGATTGTTCTTTTCATCTTACACAGAAATAAGTATTATATTCTCTCGAATGGAATATTTATTGGCTTATTTCTTTAATTTAGTCGGATTCTTTTCTTTTTGTTTATTTGCTGGAATATTGATAAAACGTTCTGCTTTTGCTTTAGGTTTTATGTTTATTTGGTTTCTTTTTGAATGTTTTTTAGTTTATAGTAAACATGGGCTAATAAATTCAGTAAACCGATTTCTTCCCCTAGAATCAATGTCACAACTTTTAATTGAGCCTTTCACTAAATTGTCAGCAATAAAAAATATCAATTCCAAAATTGGCATTACTTTGACTAAAGATTATGATGTACATCTTTCAACTATCTTTATTGTTTTAATTTGGACAGCTCTATTTGTATATGGCTCCTATTTTCTTTTAAAGAAAAGAGATCTCTAAGCCCTTAAAAAAATCTTAATTATTGGCTATTTAACATTTGAATCTAATTTATTTGTTAATTTTAGCGAATGAAAATAAGATTACTTTTAAGTTTACTAATACTATCAATATCAATAAATTGTTATTCCCAATTTAGTAAAACACACTACATTCCACCTGTATCAGCAGCCAACAGTGTTCCTGCCGGACCTCAATATATTTACATTTCTACACCAAGCGTTACTCCTATAAATTTCACTTTAACTGAAATTGGTGGTTCAGTTATAACCGGAACTGTTTCTAGAGATGTTCCTTATGTTTTTGATGTGAGTACTGGGTCTAATCCAAACCAATTGGTGGTTAATCCAATAAATGTAAGTCAAGTTCAATCCAATAGAGGTTATATTGTAGAAGGGTCCGATTTGATTTACGTAACTGTTCGTGTTATTGATCAAACAGGAAATCAATCAAGTGAAATTGTTTCGAAAGGATTAGCTGCTCTAGGGACACAGTTTAGAATTGGAGGATTTACCAATATGCTGATTCCTGGGTATGCTGACAGACATTATACTTTTGCCGCTATATTAGCTACTGAAAACAATACAACGGTTAGTTTTAGCAACATCAAAACGGGAGCTGTTTTAGTCAATAATGCTTCTGTTGGAAATACACCAGCAAGTGTAATATTAAACCGTGGCGATAGTTATGTCATCGCAGCTTGTGGACCTAGCGCTGCCAATAGAGATGCTCTTATTGGTGCATTGGTATCTTCGGACAAACCTATTGCAGTCAATTGTGGTTCTTTTGGCGGGACAAATGGCGAAATGAGTAATTTAGATTTAGGTTTTGACCAAATTGTTTCTGCTGAACGAACAGGCGCTGATTATATCTTTGTGAAAAGCACCGGAATGGATAATGTAGAACGAGTGTTATTAATTGCTCATGAAGATAATACACAAATATTTCTAAACGGTGCCACCACCCCAAATTACACTTTAAATGCAGGACAATATGTAAATCTGTTAGGTTCTGATTATAGTGCTTCTGGAACTATGTACATTCATTCAAGCAAAAATATTTTTTCTTACCAATGTGTTGGAGATGATTCCCAACCGACTCAAGCCAATCAAGAAATGTTTTTTGTACCACCTCTAAGTTGTCAAACGCCAAAAACCATTAATAATATCCCTTTTATAGATTTAATTGGAAACAGATCTTTTACTGGTAGAGCGACACTAACAACTAAAGCTGGTTCTACGATAACTTTTATTATTGATACTGTTCCCTATACTTTAGCAACCTTACCATCTGCAATTACGGTAACTGGTCCCACTTCAGTTCCAGGAAATACCAATTATGAATGCTATGTATTAACTGGTTTAACGGGAAATGTTTCTGTTTTCTCAACATCCGAATTGTATCTTGCTGCTTATGGAACAGATCAAAATGCTACTTTTGGAGGCTATTATTCAGGATTTACATTCAAACCGGAAGTAGCATTTCAACCTATTGTTTCCACCCAATCCAATTGCATTCCAAACGTGGAATTGAATGTGAATTCAGTAACAGGTTTTGACACCTATCAATGGTTTTTTAATGGAGTCGCTATTCCTGGTGCCAATACAAGTTCTATCACTCCTTCCCAACCGGGTTACTACAAAGTGCAGGGTGCCGTAGCTTCTTGTACTGCCGTTCCTCCTTCAGACGATATCCCGGTAAGTAGTTGTCCAACAGATAATGATAACGATGGCGTAAATGATAATATTGATTTAGATAGTGATAATGATGGTATCACCAATTGTAATGAATCCTATGGAAACCAAATAGTTTCAATTGCAAATACAGCTTCTGGAATTGTAAATGTGGGAGCTTATTCCAATTCGTTTACCGGAGCGATAACAACATCAACAGTCTCTAGTGGCACTCCTTTTATTGGAAATGCTGACGGAAGTTTCGTTTCTGATGTTCCTGCAGGTAAAGACAATTGGGTAAAATATACCATGGCTTTTACGCAACCTATATCACTTTCATTAGATTATGTCGCTACTGCCAATGCAACAGACTTGTTAAATTCTAATGCACAATATATCATTACTTCATCAACCAATAAAACGATAACAGTTTTGAATCCTAATAATCAATTATTGATTGATACTAATTATGATGGATTTTATGAAAGTGGTGTCACACAATATTCTTCCTTTGAAATTCGATTCCGCTTAAATAGTACTACTCCCCTTGCGGCTGGTTCTGGCACATTTAAATTCGTAACTAATTTATCCGATACGATTTCGTTTACACATCAAAATCTTTCGGATACTCTTGAAAACAAATCAACTTTAAAGTTAACAGCCACCTGTGTACCTAAAGATTCCGATGGTGATGGTATTCCTGATCAATTGGATTTGGATAGTGACAATGATGGAATTCCTGACAACATAGAAGCACAAGGAACTGCTTTTATTCCTAAATCAGGTGTCGATGTTAATCAAGATGGTCTTGATGATGCCTATGGAGCTGGAGTTACGCCTGTAGATACCGATCATGACGGCATTGCTGATTATTTAGATTTGGATTCTGACAATGATGGAATATACGATTTGAATGAATCAGGTTCCAATGCTATTGATGTCAATTTAGATGGGGTTATTGATGGAAATGCTTTTGGTAGCAATGGATTAGGAAATGCTATAGAAACAACACCAGATAGTGGTGTGATAAATTATACTGTTGCCGATACCGATAATGATGGGTCTGATAATTATATTGATCTAGATAGTGATAACGATAGTTGTTTAGATGTTATTGAAGCTGGGTTTACAGATGCCAATAACGATGGCTTATTAGGTGCAGTAGCACCTCCAACTGTTAACTCTCACGGTAGTGTAACTAGCGGTTCTGGATATACTATTCCTAATGTAAATTATATAACAGGCGCACCTATAACCATTACGACACAACCAACTGATGTAACTACATGTGAATTGCAATCAGCTACTTTTACTATAGTCTCTTCTACGGTAACTAGCTATCAATGGCAAGTTTCTACCGATAATGGAACAACATGGAACAACATAATAAATAATGCTATCTATTCTGGTGCAACGACTGATTCCTTAACTATTACTAATGTAAGTCCAACGATGAGTGGCTATCAATACCGTGATTTTTTAAACAGTGCTGGTAATACTTGTGGTAAATACTCTACTGTAGTAGTTCTAACTACCTACGCCTTACCAGTTGCAACTACACCAATCACATTAAAGCAATGTGATGATGATATTGATGGAATATCTACTTTCAATCTAACGGTAAACAATCCTCAAATTTCAGCAAACTATGCTGCAGAAACATTTACTTATTTTACCACTTTTGCTGGCGCTAACACTAATGATGTATCGGTTAAAATAAATAATCCTATTGCTTATACCAATCCTGTTGCTTTTAACGATGTGGTTTATGTTCGTGTTGAAAATGCTAATGGGTGTTTCAGAGTAGC
>CAIRMK010000246.1 GCA_903879645.1 uncultured Bacteroidota bacterium | reverse complement strand
TTTTTGAATAAAAAAGTTTCGTGTTCGTTCAAACAACTTATTCCTTGAAATGACGAAAAAATTCCTTCAGTCATTTCGAAAAAATTAAAATCAGCTTCGGAATTATCTGGATAAAACCCTAAGAATTTTGTGATTTCTAAAAGTAAAATTAAATGAAAATTAGAAGTTTCGTCGTTAGAATCTAACCAAATTAAAGCAGTTTCTAAAAATGTAAATAAATCTTCATTTTTTTCTTCTTCTTGAATGCTATGATGTAACATTTCGGACAGAAAAATCACGATGGTACTTTTTACAACATCAGTATTTATGGTTTGATAAGCCGTAGCTAATTTTATTTCTTTAAAATGTTCTAAAGCGCCTTTATTCTTATGATTAGCTTCAATTTCAAGAATGGTTAAAGGTTGAAAATAAGCAATTTTTTGATTGGATTTTTTCCCTGAATAAGCGCTTTGAACAAAGTAACTTTTCAATCCGTCACTTTGTGTAAAACATCTTACAATCAAGCTTTTTTCTTTATATTTTATGGAAGAAATAACGATTGCTTTGGTTTTGACTAGCATAGACTAAAAATTAATTTGTTTCCACATTATTGGAATTTTTATACCTATTCAAAAATCTTTTTTCAATAATAAACCAAGAAAAAAGTGCTAATAAAAATGTAATTGTCAAAACTAAAAACGCCATTCCGATTGGATTGTATTTTTCGAAAAGATTATATTGCCTAAAAAGTTGAATTATTGGAAAATGAAAAATATAAATACCATAAGTAAAATCGCCATATTTTCCGAAATTATTTAGAAATGGCATCGAAAAGGCAAGTCCAATTACTAAAATTCCGAAAGCTGCTGGATAGAAAAAATCAATTTGAAAGCTGAAAAAATTTAAAACCACTAAAGAGATTAAAATTAATTTTGTTTTATTTTTTATAAATAATTCAAAATTCAAATTAATTAAAATTCCCACTAAAAAATAAGAGAGATATCCTGGTAATTGCTTTGCTAACAAAGGTTTTTGAAAAATTGCATCCAAAACATACCAATATATTACTGATAAAACATATAGCCAAACCAGAGTCTGTACTGTTTTTTTAGTTTTTCTAAATAGATAAAAAAGTAATGGTAAAATAATATAAAAACCTTCTTCAACTTTTATCGTCCATAGGGCTCCATTTACGGCACACATTAGATTATTTTGGAAAATTCCTGGAAGGCATGGGCTCATAAAATTTAGAAAAACAATGTTCCAAGCCAAGTACTTATAAGTATCAATATTTGAAAAATATTCTGTTGTCCCAATGGTTGAAAAAAAGGCTAATACAATGGTTGTAAATAAAACAACAAAAATATAGGCTGGGAGAATTCTTTTTGCCCGTTTAATAAAATATTGTTTTAATGAAGGTGTTGTTTTATAACTTTTTGCAACAAGAAAACCACTGACTACAAAGAAACCTTTAACTGCAATACTTGAATTAGAAAAATCTTTTAAAAACAATAAACTTTTGCTTTGAGAGAGTTCCCACAAATGTGCCAGCAAAATATTTGAAGCGAAGAAAAATCTTAGGAAATCAAAACTATTATTGTTGTGTTTTAACATCATGTTATAGAAACAAACTTTATCTAATTATCATAACCTTTTTTACTGTGGTTTCAAGACTATCTTGAGCAGAAACGAAAATAATATATACTCCAGATGCTACTTTATATTTTCCAAAAGCGGTTGTATCCCATTCAATTGTTCCTCCTTCGGAAGTAGTTTCAAAAACTAGATTACCTTCAATATCTGTGATTTTTACAATGGCCTTATTAGTTAAATCTGAAATTTTCACTGTGCCTTCAAATTCAGGGCGAACAGGATTTGGATATACATAAACACTATTCAAGTCATTACTTGCTCTAGTAGAAATCCCTTTGAAAGAAACCATTCCTTTATCGGTGGCAAAAAAAACTTCACCGGTGGCCCCATCTATTTCAATGTCATTCACATTATTTGTTGGTAAAGGTGAGTTATCTTTTGTAAAATGATAAACGGTTTGTTGTCCGTCTGGTGATATTAAATAAACTCCAGAATCAGCAATTGACAACCATTTTCTATTGGCTCCATCAACAGCAATATCAATTATAAATTGAGAATAAAATAATTCTTGAGCTAAATTATTTTCTAAAATAATAATGGCTTTAGATTGAATATCGGTATCAGTAATAAACGAATCTACCGAAGGCACAATCCTTAATCCCGCAATTGTTCCTATCCAAAGTTGATTTTTATTATCGATAGCAAGACATCTTACATCACCATTTGGGAGATTTCCGGAAGTACCTGTTTTAATAGAAACGAATTTATTGTTATAGTTTTCATTAAATCCGATGACACCATTTCTATCCTGAGAGAGCCATTTAGTCCCATTTTTATCAACAATTGGTATTCCATAACTAGTATCTTTTAAATCTTGGGCCGACTCGACGGAAGTAAAATCATAAGATTGCCATTGTCCATTGCTCCTAAATACTTTTAAAGGTTTGATGAGATAATTATTTGTCATCCACAAATCTCCATTTTTGTCATAAGCCGGGCCATTTATACGAACGTCAGGCGGACATGAAGGACAACTTGGATCAATTAATGGCTCTAATCCATTTGACCCAGTGTTTGTTTGGTTATATAGGTTTGTCGGAACCTCATTAACAATTTTTAAAAGTCCTGAATAATATGAACTTACATAAAATGTATTGTCATTATTGGGATTAAAAGCAATATTTGACAATGATTTTGCGCCTAATAAATTAGAATAAGGAATAAATGTCCACCCATTATCATTGGTATATTTACTTATTGGTGTTTCGGAAAGTCCTGGGTTATAGGGATTGTAATATTGATTGTACCCTCCATATAATGTCCAAAGTGCTGAATTTGATTTTTTCACTCTGAAGATTTTGTTTCTTATTGGGCCATTTGGAATAATGAAACTGAAATTAGTTGGATTTGAAATATTTGAGGTAATAATTCCATTTTCATTTGTACCAATATAAATAATGTCGTTAATAACTGTTGCACAGGTAAACGTGACAGGAGTTGCCGTAATCTGGCTACTTTGAATATGTGTAACTAGTTGTAATCCTTGATTGTAAATATAAACATTATTGGGAGAGATAATTATAACATAATCAGTTGTAGTTCGAATGTTTAATAAATTTTCTGGACATGAAGCAAAAATTGTCCAACTGGTTCCATTATATTTATAAACACTTGTTGCTATTGTTATAGCGAAAATATTAGCCCCAAAACTCGTTACTCCGTTCCATTCATTTCCAGAAGTATCGACCCATTGATTGTAATCGTCTAAAAATTGATTGGATAAATTTGCTTTTCTTATTCCACTCCCTGAAGGGTTTCCTTTGGTGGCAGCATAAATAAATCCATTATTGATAGTAGTTTGTTGTACTGAAACATAAGCTCCTTGAGGCCCTAAATAATAGGTGTTTCCAAATTCTAATGTGGTTAAATCGAAAATTGAAATTCCATAATCACAAGAAACATATATTTTTCCGTCATTCTCAAGAAAATGGTTAATTTTTTTTATTGGTGAGGGAACTGGAACATCATTTATAATTCCTATTTTCTGAATAAATGTTCCGTTTGGCATCATTAGTAATAACAAACCATTGCTGTTCCCTACAAAAGTTATTTTTGTAGTTGGACTATAGTAAAGTGCCGTAATAGAAACTGCTTTTAACCCATCAACTGTGGTGGTGGTTTTTATATCATTTGTATTAAGATTTTTTGAAAAAATAGCGTTTTCTGAAGATGCAACAACAGCAGTTGGAGATTCTGATATAGCTGTAACTTGATTAAATGAAAAATAACCTTTCCATAACTGGTTACTCTGTGAAAAACCAATTGAAAAACTGAATAAGGCTAAAATAAAAACTTTTTTAAACATTATTTAAAATAAAATTTATCGACAAATATACTATAAAACGCAATTATAATTGCTTTCATATAAAGCAATAAAAAAACCTTCTTTCAAAATTTGAAAGAAGGTTTATATAAATTTTATTGCTTATTGCTTATACTATTCCTTGTGCTAACATTGCATCAGCTACTTTAACGAAACCTGCAACATTTGCACCTTTAACATAGTCAATGTAACCTGAAGCATCTTTACCATATTTTTCACATGATGCGTGAATGTCAGACATAATTCTTTTTAATCTTTCGGCAACTTCTTCTGAAGTCCAACTTAAACGTAAAGAGTTTTGAGACATTTCAAGTCCAGAGGTTGCAACACCTCCAGCATTTGAAGCTTTTCCAGGAGCAAATAAGATTTTAGCATTTTGAAAAACGTGCATTGCTTCTGGAGTTGAAGGCATATTTGCTCCTTCAGCCACACAAATACAACCATTAGCCACTAATATTTTTGCTTCTTCTTCGTTTAACTCGTTTTGAGTTGCACAAGGTAAAGCAACATCACATTTTACTTCCCATGGACGTTTTCCTGCAATAAATTTTGCGTTTGGATATTTAGTAACGTAATCAGAAATTCTTCCGTAGTTTACGTTTTTGATTTCCATTACATAAGCTAATTTTTCAGCTGTAATTCCATCAGCATCGTGAATATAGCCTGATGAATCTGACATTGTTACAACTTTTCCTCCTAATTGAGTTGCTTTTTCAGTAGCATATTGAGCCACATTTCCAGAACCAGAAACCACTACAGTTTTTCCTGCGAAACTATCACCTTTGGTAGCAAGCATACTTTGAGCAAAATATACATCACCGTAACCGGTAGCTTCTGGACGGATTAATGAACCTCCAAAAGAGATGCCTTTTCCTGTTAAAACTCCAGTAAATTCATTTCTTACTCTTTTATATTGACCAAACATATAGCCAACTTCTCTTCCTCCAACACCAATATCTCCAGCAGGAACGTCAGTATCAGCACCGATATGCTTAGATAATTCCGTCATAAATGCTTGACAAAATTTCATAATTTCATTATCTGATTTTCCTTTTGGATCAAAATCAGCACCACCTTTCCCACCACCCATTGGCAATGTAGTTAAACTATTTTTGAAGGTTTGCTCGAAAGCTAAAAATTTCAAAATACTTAAATTTACAGTTGGATGAAAACGAATTCCTCCTTTGTATGGTCCGATAGCAGAGTTCATCTGAATTCTGTAACCTCTGTTTACATGAGTTTTTCCTGAGTCATCAACCCAAACCACTCTGAACATGATGACTCTTTCTGGTTCAACCATTCTTTCCAAAAGCATTTTGTTTTGGTATTTTTTATTTTCTTCTATAAAAGGAATTACTGTTTCAGCAACTTCTTTAACTGCTTGCATAAACTCTGGTTCGTTGCCATTTCTTTGTGCAACTAAATCAATAAATGCGTTAATACTTTGTGACATAAAATTATAATATTAATGTTTAAGAAAACGATTTCGTAATATCCGACAAATATACATTTTATTAAAATAATGGCACAATTTTTTTTAAATTCTCATAATTTTTAAATTTATCTTAATACTTTTTGATGATACTTAAATTTATCAATTGATTTTAAAACTTTTAACCTTATTTTTCATTACAAACAAGTATTTTTTTATTTTATTTTATAAGTGAATTATGTTTTTATATATTTGTCGCTAATTGAATTAATTTGTATACCAATGAATAAGTATTTCATTATAATTTTTCTGATTTTATTTGGTTTTACTAATAAAGCCATGGCTCAATTTGGTTTTTCTCACGAAATAGGTGCAATCGTCGGTCCTGTTGCTTTCCAATCAGATTATGGGGAAAGACATAATTTTGCCACAAATGCTGGAAATACTGGTTATGGAATAGGTCTAATCCATTATTTAAATTTTTCGTATAAAGCTGAATGTAGTTGTTATACTCCTGAAACCTATTTTAATGATCACTTCAAATTAAGAAGTGAGTTGTCTTATAATAAAACAAACTTGAAACACTATGGGCAATGGGTAGATCCAAGTAAGACATCATTAGCAGCAAATCAATTAAGAGCTATGAGAGGAAGTACTGAAGTAACTAACATAGGAATGCAATTGGAATTTTTCCCTTATAGTATTAGAGATTTTACTGCTACTATTGGAAGTTTTGGCCCGTTTATTAGTTTAGGAGGTCAATTTTGTTTTTATTCTCCTAAAGCATATTCTGAAATGGGGTCTGGTTTAGGACAGTTACCGACTGTTACTCCGATAAAATATATTGGAGCTTTTGATACTAAAGGAGGTACCACTTGGTCAGTAGTTTCTAGTATTGGAACAAGATACAAATTAACTCCATTATCAGATTTAATGCTAGATTTACGATTTCAATATTATTTTTCTAATTGGGTTGATGGTTTAAGTCCAGATCCAAAAGTGTATTTAGAAAACAGAGCTAACGATTGGAATATTTGGTTAAACTTTGGTTACATTTATTACATTCAATAATAGTTTATTAACTATAATAAAAATCCCGATTCTAAAAAATGAATCGGGATTTTTATTTTTATCTAAACGCTTGTTCTAAATCTGCAAGTAAATCATCAATATCTTCAACACCCGTACTTAATCGAACTAAATCATCTGTAATTCCAACTTCTTTTCGTTTGTCTTCAGGAATAGAAGCATGTGTCATTAAGGCAGGATGATTTGCTAAACTTTCGACACCACCTAATGATTCCGCTAAAGTAAATACTTTTAATTTTTCTAAAAATGAAATAGCATCTTCTTTTTTTCCTGAAGTAAAGGTGAACGAAACCATCCCTCCAAAACCACTCATTTGCTTTTTAGCTATATAGTGAAACGGGTGATCGGGTAATCCAGGATAAAATACTTTATCAACTTCTGGGTGATTGCTTAAAAATTCGGCAACTTTCATTCCATTTTCGCAATGTCTCTGAACTCGTAAATGCAAGGTTTTGATTCCTCTTAAAACCAAATAACTATCCATTGGTCCGAGTGTTCCTCCAGTAGCAAATTGTTTAAAATGCAATTCATCGCCTAAATCTTTATCTTTTATAATTAATGCTCCTGCAATAACATCAGAATGCCCCCCTAGATACTTTGTAGCAGAATGCATCACAATATCTGCTCCCAAATCTAATGGTTTTTGAAGATATGGTGTTGCAAAAGTATTATCCACCGCAAAAAGAATATTGTTCTTTTTTGTGATTTTAGCGATTTCTTGAATGTCGGCTAATTTCATTAAAGGATTTGTTGGTGTTTCCGCCCAAACTAATTTCGTGTTTTCATTGATTAATGACTCGAATTTTTCAAAATCATTCATATCAACAAAATGAAACTTGATGCCACTATCTTTGTATAAACGAGTAAATAATCGGTACGTTCCACCGTACAAATCGTCCATGGCTATAATTTCGTCACCTGCTTTGAACATTCGCAACAAGCAATCTGTTGCTGCTAAACCGGATGCAAATGCTAAACCTCTTGCTCCATTTTCTATAGAAGCCAAAGCATCTTCCAAAGCTTGACGCGTCGGATTTGCTGCTCTACTGTATTCATAATCGCCTACTGGCTGACCTGGGCTTGTTTGAGCATAGGTTGACGTTTGAAAAACCGGAGTCATAACTGCACCGGTAACTTTTTCATGGTGTTGACCGCCATGTATCACTTTAGTATTGAATTTCATTGTGTATAAATTTTGTCAAAGGTACTAAGTTTAAATAAATTTTCTAATTTGCATCATAATACCCGTATGAAGCGCCTCATGATAATTATTAAATACTATAGCATCTGCTGCTGTTCTTATTGTAAACCCAGACATTGATGTGAATTCATTATACTTTTGAAATTTATTTTTTTCTAAATCATTTCTTGTTTTTTCTAAAGTCGAAAACAATAATACTTTTATTTCATCAACTTCTTCTCGATTCACATTGTGTTCAGGTTTAGTTCCTTTTTTATATTTTTCCACCATTTCATCAGATATCATCATCTGTAAATCGGATAATTTATAAACCAACATCTGTTGTACAACAATAATATGTCCTATATTCCATATTAGATTATTGCTAAACCCTTCTGGGATGGTATTGAGTTGTTCTAATGTGTATTTCTCTAAAAATGTTAGTAATACATTTCTACTTGTTTTATTAATTTCAAAAGAAGTTTCCATAGTTTTAATTTTTTTATAAAAATACAGATTATATGTTTAAAATGAATTTCCTTTGCAAAAAAGATCATCTAATGATAAATAAAATATACTATTTGGCATCGTGTGACACCTGTAGGAAAATTATAAAATCGCTTCCAAATTCAGACAAGTTAGAGTTTCATGATATCCGTCAAAATCCAATAACTGAAAAAGAATTGGATGAAATGTATCAACTTTCAGGAAGTTATGAAGCGCTTTTTAGTCGAAAAGCACAATTGTATAAATCGATGGATTTAAAAAACAAATCATTGACTGAAGATGATTATAAAAAAAATATTTTAGAGCATTACACCTTTTTAAGTCGGCCAATTTTTATTATTGATAGCAAAATCTACATTGGAAATAGCCAAAAAAACATCATAGACGTTATTAAAGCCTTATGCTAATGTCAAAAAGAAATTGGGCACTAGTAGCCGCTACATTAGTTTCTATAATTTATGGAGTAACATTCACCATCGCTAAAGATGTTATGCCAAAATACGTCGAACCTTTTGGTTTTATTACCATGCGTGTGGGTGGTTCTGTTATATTATTTTGGTTAATTTCTTTTTTTGGTCCAAAAGAAAAAATTGCATTAGAAGATTTTCCTAGAATTGTAGCTGCGGCATTATTTGGAGTAGCCTTAAACATGCTAACTTTTTTTAAAGGATTAAGTTATACTTCGCCTATCATGGGGGCGGTTTTAATGGTTACAACACCCATGATTGTCTTAGTTCTTTCTGCTTTTATCATGAAGGAACGAATGAAAAAAAGAAAAGTTTTAGGATTGCTTTTAGGATTAGCTGGAACCATCACATTAATTCTGTATGGTAAATCAATGACGAATGCTCCTAATGCCGCTTTAGGAAATTTACTAGTTTTCATCAATGCCATATCCTATGGATTCTATTTGATTTTAGTAAAAAAATTAATGGACAAATACAATGCTTTTACTTTCGTAAAATGGATTTACACTTTCGGATTTATTATGGTTTTGCCTTTTGGTTGGAATGAATTTCATGCGATTGTTTGGGCAACAATTCCAATGGGTATTTTCTGGAAAATTGGATTTGTAGTTGTATTTTCAACCTTCTTAACTTATTTATTAAATTTGGTTTCTATGCGCGAATTAAAACCAACAACCGTTGCCGTTTTTATCTATCTACAACCTCTTTTTGCAACCATTTTCGCGGTAGGTTTAGGAAAAGATGAATTGAGTTTGGTAAAATTACTTTCAGCAGTTTTAATTTTTACCGGAGTTTATTTAGTAACACAAAAGAAGAGTTCACAGTCACATTAAGCAGTCAAGGTAAAAACTGAAAACTGATACTGCTACTGAAAACTTTTAATTATATTTGAAGTCAATAAAACAAAAGAATGATACAATCAATGACCGGTTTTGGGAAAGCCTCTTTGCAATTACCAACCAAAAAAATAACAGTAGAATTAAAATCACTAAACAGTAAAGGTTTAGATTTGAATACCCGAATGCCATCGGTTTACCGCGAAATGGAATTGGGTTTGCGCAATCAAATTTCGCAACGTTTGGAACGTGGAAAAATTGATTTCTCGCTATATATCGAAGTTACGGGAGAGGAAACATCCTCAAAAATTAATGTGCCCATTATTAAAGGATACATCAATCAGATGAAAGCTGTAATTCCAAACGCTGATGAAACGGAATTAATGAAAATGGCTGTAAGAATGCCTGATGCACTAAAAACCGAACGCGACGAAATTGACGAAAACGAATGGAAGGAAATTCAGAAGGTCATCAATGAGGCCTTAGAAAATATTGCGAATTTCAGAAAAGACGAAGGTGTTTCTCTTGAAAAAGAATTTTTACATCGCATTGCCAATATCATGACCTTGATGAATAATGCTGTGGCCTATGATGCTGAGCGTGTAGAAACGGTGAAAACCCGATTAAAAACAGCATTGGATGAACTGAAAGTGAATGTGGATCAGAATCGCTTTGAACAGGAACTAATTTTTTATTTAGAAAAATACGACATTACGGAAGAGAAAGTTCGCTTAGAAAATCACCTAAATTATTTCATTGAAACGCTAGCCGGAACGGAAGCTAATGGAAGAAAACTGGGTTTTATTACTCAAGAGATGGGACGAGAAATCAACACTATGGGATCTAAATCGAATCATGCAGAAATGCAGAAATTGGTAGTAATGATGAAAGATGAATTGGAGAAAATTAAAGAGCAAGTTTTGAATGTTCTTTAAAGAAAATAGAGAATAGAATAAAGAAAATAGACAACATACCTACGAATGAATAAAGGAAAATTATTAGTATTCTCTGCGCCGTCAGGTTCAGGAAAAACTACTATAGTAAGGCATTTATTGCAACAAGACGATTTGAATCTGGAATTTTCTATTTCGGCAGCAACGCGTGAACCTCGCGGAGAAGAAGTTGATGGAAAAGATTACTATTTCATGTCAATTTCCGATTTCAAAAAGCACATAAAAGCCGAAGATTTTGTAGAATGGGAAGAAGTGTATCGCGATAATTTCTATGGTACTTTAAAAAGTGAAGTAGAACGCATTTGGGCAAAAGGTAAAAACGTAATTTTTGATATTGACGTAGCGGGTGGTTTGCGAATAAAATCGAAATTTCCACAAGAAACATTAGCTGTTTTTGTAAAGCCCCCAAGCGTTGACGAATTAAAACGAAGACTAAAAGAACGTTCTACAGAAACTGACGATAAAATCAACATGCGAATTGCAAAAGCCCATGTAGAATTAGCGACAGCTCCCCAATTTGACAAAATCATTAAGAATTATGATTTGGATGTGGCGAAGCAAGATGCATATGAATTGGTAAAAAGTTTTATTCAAGAATAATAATTACGCAGAGCTACACAAAGATGGCGCGGAAAAAAACAAAAACTTAGTGAAACCCTGTGAAAACACTCTGTGAAACTTTGTAAAACAAATGAAAATAGGATTGTATTTCGGAACATTTAACCCTATTCACGTTGGGCACATGATTATTGCCAATCATATGGCAGAACATTCTGATTT
>CAIRMK010000245.1 GCA_903879645.1 uncultured Bacteroidota bacterium | reverse complement strand
GCCCAATCCGTGTGCTGCATCGGCACATTCTATGATGGCAGAAAGTTGCGGATAGCCTACTCCTGTTTTTACTCTAGTGGTGCATACCGAACCAGGTCCGATGCCTACTTTAACAATATCAGCGCCTTCTAGAAGTAATTCTTCTACCATTTCACCAGTAACCACATTCCCTGCAATAATTACCTTATCGGGAAATAATTTGCGCATCTGACGTAAGAAATTCACAAAATGTTCTGAATAGCCATTCGCCACATCAATACATAGGAATTTAAGTTGTGGATTGTGTTCAAATATCTCGGCAATTTTCTTAGAATCTGCTTTGCCCGTTCCAGTACTTACAGCAATATAATCACAAATATCACTAGGTGCTTTTTTGATGAATTCATTCCATTGGTGTAAGGTATAATGCTTGTGAATGCACGAGAATAGTTTTTCCTTTGCCAATGCCAATGCCATTTCAAAAGTACCTACTGTATCCATATTGGCAGCCATGATAGGAACACCCGTCCAAGTGGCGGTGCTGTGTTTGAATTTAAACTCTCGCTCTAAAGACACTTGGGCTCTACTGTTTAGCGTAGAACGTTTGGGTCTAATCATTACATCTTTAAATCCTAATTTTAACTCGGTTTCTATTCTCATTTTGTTGTTTTTTCGTGGCTATCAAATGTATCACTTTCAGCAAAAAAAAGACACTGTATTTTGGAATTAAATGATTGAAATTTATCAACAATTGTTAAGAATTGGGAATTATGAGGATGAAGGAAAAGGAATAAAACAATCACATCGATGGGATTTGATTGGAGTTAGTTTAGTTTAAGTACAGAAACCATGCTAAGGGATTCGCGTTAATAATTTTGCAAACCATAAAAACAAACTATAAACAACAAACTTTTTCATTAGTTTTACGATCTTAAAATAAATCTCATGCATTCCGACTACATCGTTGACCAAGAATTTAAAGACCAAGTCTTTGATGATAACAATACCAAGTTTAAAGATTTTGAAAACTGCACGTTTATCAATTGTGACTTTAGAGATTGCACTTTTCAAACGGTGACGTTTATTGATTCTAACTTTTTTGATTGCAATTTTATGCAGACTAAAATCAATTATATTTCGTTGCGAGGGGTGTTCTTTACGAAGTGTAATTTCACGGGCGTTAATTTTGCCATGACCGACCAAGTGATTTATGAGTTTCACTTTAAGGATTGCTTGTTGGATTATGCGCAATTCTACGCGCTGAAGTTGAAGAAAATGCAGTTTATCAATTGCAGTATGATTTCGGTGGATTTTATGGGAAGTGATTTAACCGAAGTGTTGTTTGATAATTGTAATTTGAGAAAGGCGGTGTTTATTGATACGATTGCCAACAAAGCCGATTTTTATACTAGTTATGATTACAGTATCGACCCGGATAAAAATAAACTTAAGAAAGCTATTTTCTCTGTTGATGGATTGAAAGGGTTGTTGGAGAAATATGATATTGTGGTTAGATAAAAGTACGAAGTTTAAACTATCCTTCCATCTTGCATGGTGATGATTCTGTTGGTTTTAGCAGCAAAGTCGTTGTCGTGGGTGACAATCAATAGGGTTTGTTTTTGTTCTAAGGTGAGTTTCTGGAAGATGTCAAAAACCAAATCGCTATTTTTCTTATCAAGATTTCCTGTAGGCTCATCGCCCATGATAATCAACGGATTGTTGATTAATGCACGAGCAATAGCGACACGTTGTTTTTGTCCACCACTCAATTGATTAGGCATTTTTAGCGCCTGTTCTTGCATGTCTAAGGTGCGTAGATGCTCCATAGCGTTGTGTTCTATTTCTTCTTCGGAAAGCTGGTTGAGTTTCATGCCAGGTAACATAACATTTTTCAACACATTATATTCCGACAACAAATAGTGAAACTGAAATACGAAGCCGATTTTCTCATTTCGGATTTGAGCTAATTCTTTATCGCTTTTCCCTGTTATTAGTTCGTCTTTAATAAACAATTGTCCGTCATAATCGGTGTCCATCGTGGAAAGCAAATACAATAAGGTTGATTTTCCGCAACCTGATTTTCCAACAATAGAAACAAACTCCCCATGACTGATGCTCATATCAATTTCATTCAAGACTTGAAACTTGACTGGGTCGTAGAAGTATTTGGATAACTTTTTGGTTTCTAAAACTTTGTTGCTCATAACTATTTTCCTCTAATAATCTCTACAGGGTCTATTTTACTGGCTTTCAAGGCAGGGAATAATCCTGCGATGGTGGTGGTAATCAACGCAAAGGTGATTCCTATAACATAAAACAACGGATTGTAATTGATGGGGAATGTCTTGACGGTGGGCAAGGCGGCAGTATTGAAAGGGATAACATCAATGATGGAGGAGAAAATGTAGCCAAAGAGGAGTCCGAAGACACCTCCTGTCAATCCGATAACTAATGACAGCGAGATGAATATCCATTTCACATCATTGCCCGAAAAACCCGTTGCTTTTAGTATGGCGATGCTGTCCATTTTTTCAAATATCATCATGTTGAGGATGTTGTAGATTCCGAATCCCGCTACAATCAGCAAAACAATTCCAACCGCATAGGATATTATGCTTCTAATGGAGCTTCCTGTTTCAAATTGGGAGTTGGTGGTTTGATAATCAATGGTATCTAAATCAAATTTCTCTTTGAATTCTTTTGCCAAAGCGGGAGAATTGTTGATGTCATAGGTTTTCACCTGAATATCAGTAATGTAATTGGTGGGTTCTCCTAGTAGTTTTTGAGCCGTAACGAGAGAAGTATAGCTCATAGTATTATCTATTTCGGCAATTCCTACTTGAGAAATCCCTACTACTTTTAGAGAAGAAAGGTTTCCTTTAGCAGTAGTCACTTTGATGATATCCCCTTTGTTCAACAACATTTTATCGGCCAAGCCTTTTCCGATTATGATGCTGTTGTTTTGTAATAAATCGGGTACTTTCCCATCGATGATGTATTCGCTGATTTTGAATAGTTTTTCTTCCGCTAGTACATCGATACCATTGATAACTCCAGAAATTTCTATCGTTCCAGAATTGAAAAAAACAGGTTCTGTTACCTTGGGCGCCACATCAATAATTCGTTTGTCTTGCTTTAAAGTATGAATAATAGACTTGCAATTGTAGATGGCTTTTCCTCTATCTTTAGGTTTTACCGAGGAAATAAAGTTGGTGTTATTTTTATATTTTTCAGCATAAGAAATAGGCTGGTTTTCAGAAGGTTTGATTTCGTTATATAAACGAACATGTGGAGTTCGATTGAGCATCAATCCATCTAGCAAATCGTTCATTCCATTCATAAAACTCACCAAAGTAATGAACATAGCAATTCCAAAAGTTACGCCTACGGCAGCCACTACAGTTTGTTTTAACCGTGCCCGAAGTAAATGCAACGCGATATTCAAAATGAGTTTAAAGTTCATTATTTAGGCTTGTATATGTTTTCAGTTGCTTGCAGTCCTTGTAAGATTTCAACGTTTTGATAATCGCTTAAACCAATTTTAACCTTACGTTTTTCATCTTTACCCACTAACACAAACTCTTTATCTACTAAATAGCTTTTAGGGATGGTCAAGACATTCTTTTTGATTTGAATAATAATATTGGCTTCCGCGGTAAGATTAGGATAAAGTTTGGCCGGTGGTGTAGTAAAATGAGCTTCAATTTTAAACGTACGAGAACGAACATCCATGATAGGATATATTTTATCTACGGTGGCTTCAAAGACTTTTCCTTTGTAACTGTCCATGGTTACTTCCATCGTTTGACCTAGTTGCACGTGTACCATATCGTTTTCATCGACATCCAATTCAAGTAAGTAGGAATTCTTTTTACCAATCACCGCTAAAGGTGTTTGTGGTGTAACGAGTGTACCTTCTTTGACCAACACATCGTATAATTCGCCTGAAAAGGCACTTTTAATATTGAAATCGCTTTGTGATTTCTCATTAAGTCTCAAATTGACATTACTGCGACTTTGGTCATTATTCAGTTGCGATTTCAGTTGTCCTAATTGTTTTACAGCAGCCTCATAATTGGATTTGGAGTTTTTATAAGCCAACTCTACTTTTTCATAATCCACTTCAGAAATCACATTGTATTGCTTAATGTTTTTGTTTCTTTTATAAACGGATTCATCTAGTGCTAATTTATCTTTAGCGGCTTGCACTTTGGTTTCCATTTCGGCAATTTTATCCTGAATAAAGCGATTTCCTTCTTGACTTAACTGATAAGCCAAACGAGCATTTTCTGTGTTTAAAGAGGCCTTATCGCTTTCTATTTGGAATAAGGATTGACCTTGCGTAATCGATTGACCCACTACGACATTTATTTTTTGTAAAACACCATTGACTGTAGGATAAACGGTATATTGATTTTCAGATTTTACTACTCCTGAAGCATAGACACTTTCAGTAATAGTTCCTTTGGTAGGTTGAATTTCGTCTTTGTTTTTTTTAGTACACGAAGTGATTGTGAGAAAAAAAACAATTATAGGAATAATATAAGAATAGCGCATTTATGATGTATTATAATTCTTACTCAAAATTACAAAAATAGAAATGAAATGATTGTCTAATTTTGAGAAATTTTAGAACTACAATCAAACCCTTTTTAATCTACTAATGTATTAGT